>JBOFJM010000495.1:0-2368 GCA_051656825.1 Kluyvera sp. | reverse complement strand
AGTCCTTTTAATGACATATTTACCTCATGGATATATCAGCCCACATTTACCGAGCTGCTACCGATAACCACGCCATTCTGCCCATAAACTGATGGGGCGGAATATCATTATCAGTGTCAATATATAGAAATTTAATTTATTCTGATTTTAAAATAATATTGGCGGCTATAATCATTAATTCCCATCATACATAAGAATATATATTAGGTTACCTTCCCCACTCTAATATTAAAGACATAGCAGCTATCGTACTGATATCAATGGTAAATAATTTTTTATTGGGCATTGTGATGCATTACTCAAATATTATAAAAATTATGTTATATAAGTTTTTTCTAAGGAAATAATTTTTGCAACCATCATGAATTCGATATAATTTATCTACCATTGATATATTTCAAGAATAAATTCATATATGCAATATAAATAGTTACACCAATTAGTCGATTATTTGGAGGGAACTCAGTCCGGATAATGTTATCTTGCTCGATAGCCAAATATCTTAAATCACGACTCAAACTGCTCGATACACCGGGGAGCCGCGGTTTCACAAAGGTATCGCGGTATCAGGAACGCCTATTGAGTTCCGCCAGTATATGGATCTTTTTGTTGGCAGAGTTATTAGCTGGAGTCTATCGGCGAGCACTGATAAGCGGCGCTCTGCGAATGGCATATGAGAAACGTGGTCTCACAGGTTCAATAGAGAACGAGGAAGCCAGTATACATGAGGTAGGGAGTCATCAGGGCTGTAAAAAAGGCAGCCATTCGGCTGCCTTAGTCTCCCCAAATCTACTACATCGAATAACTTAGTTATTGCGAATATAGTCATCCATCTCGGTTTTCAGGTTATCGGATTTAGTCCCGAAAATAGCCTGAACACCGGAACCTGCAACGACAACACCCGCAGCGCCCAGTTTTTTCAGGCCAGCCTGATCCACTTTGGCAACGTCGGCTACGCTAACGCGCAGACGGGTGATACACGCATCGAGGTTAGTGATGTTTTCTTTACCGCCGAAGGCAGCCACCAGCGCAGGAGCCATTTCACTGGTCGCGCCCGCTTTAGAATCTTCAGTCGTATCTTCACGGCCCGGCGTTTTCAGATCCAGTGCTTTAATCAGCACGCGGAAAACAACGTAGTAGACGATCGCATAGCAGATACCGACAATCGGGAACAGCCACAGTTTGCTGCTGTTACCAGACAGAACGATAAAGTCGATCAGACCGTGAGAGAAGGACGTACCGTCACGCATACCCAACAGAATACAAATTGGGAATGCCAGACCTGCCAGAATCGCGTGGATAATGTACAGGATCGGCGCAACGAACATGAACGAGAACTCGATTGGCTCGGTGATACCGGTCAGGAACGAGGTCAGCGCTGCGGAGATCATGATACCGCCCACTTTCGCGCGGTTTTCTGGTTTAGCAGAATGCCAGATAGCGATAGCTGCAGCCGGCAGACCGTACATTTTGAACAGGAAGCCGCCAGACAGTTTGCCCGCAGTTGGGTCGCCTGCCATGTAACGTGGGATGTCGCCGTGGAAGACCTGGCCTGCGGCGTTGGTGTATTCACCAATCTGCATCTGGAATGGAACGTTCCAGATGTGGTGCAGACCGAACGGCACCAGGCAGCGCTCGATGAAGCCGTAGATACCAAACGCCACAACTGGGTTCTGGTACGCAGCCCACTGAGAGAAGGTCTGGATAGCAGTACCAATCGGTGGCCAAATGAAGGACAGCACGATACCCATGAAGATAGCGGTCAGGCCGGAGATGATCGGTACAAAACGTTTACCGGCAAAGAAGCCCAGATATTCTGGCAGCTTGATGCGGTAGAAACGGTTGAACATATAAGCTGCAATCGCACCTGCGATGATACCGCCCAGAACACCGGTATCAGCCAGGTGTTTTGCGGCAATTTCTTCAGCCGGTAAATGCAGAACCAGCGGCGCAACCACGGCCATGGTTTTCACCATGATGCCATAGGCAACAACCGAAGCCAGTGCGGATACACCGTCGTTATTGGTGAAACCTAAAGCGACACCGATAGCGAAGATAAGCGGCATGTTAGCAAAAACAGAACCACCTGCTTCGGCCATAACATGAGAGACGACGGCTGGCAGCCAGCTGAAGTTAGCGGAACCGACGCCCAGCAGGATACCTGCGATAGGCAGCACGGAAACCGGCAGCATCAGCGATTTACCGACCTTTTGCAGGTTAGCAAATGCATTCTTAAACATAATTAGGAGTGCTCCTGAGTATTTGTACTTTATCTACGTTTTCACGCATCGGTGAGAGGGGAGAGACTCACCAGGGTCAGGGCATCTAAGTGCCCTTTATTTATTACACAGAGTAAAATAATTACTCA
>JBOFJM010000494.1:0-2694 GCA_051656825.1 Kluyvera sp. | reverse complement strand
TGGGTTAAAGGAGAATAAGAATGATCAAGCTCGGCATCGTGATGGATCCCATCGCAAACATTAACATCAAGAAAGACACCAGCTTCGCTATGCTGCTGGAAGCACAACGTCGCGGTTATGAACTCCATTATATGGAGATGAACGATCTGTACCTGGAAAACGGCGTATCTTATGCCCGTACCCGCCTGGTCAGCGTTGAGCAGAACTACGATAAATGGTACGAGTTTGGCAGCGAGCAAGAGATCAAACTCGCCGATCTCGACGTTATCCTGATGCGTAAAGATCCGCCGTTCGATACCGAATTTATTTATGCCACTTATATTCTTGAGCGTGCGGAAGAACAAGGTACGCTGATCGTTAACAAACCGCAGAGCCTGCGCGATTGCAACGAGAAGCTGTTCACGGCGTGGTTCTCTGACCTGACGCCGGAAACGCTGGTGACGCGGAATAAAGCACAGCTTAAAGCGTTCTGGCAAAAGCACGGCGACATCATTATGAAGCCGCTGGACGGCATGGGCGGCGCGTCTATTTTCCGCGTGAAAGAAGGCGATCCAAATATTGGCGTTATCGCAGAAACCCTGACCGAGCTTGGCAGCCGTTACTGCATGGCGCAGAACTACCTGCCCGCTATTAAAGACGGTGACAAGCGCGTGCTGGTTATCGACGGCGAGCCAGTGCCTTACTGCCTGGCGCGTATCCCGCAGGGCGGCGAAACGCGCGGTAATCTGGCGGCCGGTGGTCGTGGTGAGCCACGCCCATTAAGCGAGAGCGACTGGGCTATCGCCCGTAAAGTCGGCCCGACGCTGAAAGCGAAAGGGTTGATCTTTGTTGGCCTCGATATCATTGGCGATCGTCTGACGGAAATTAACGTCACCAGCCCGACCTGTGTGCGTGAAATTGAAGCGGAATATCCGATTTCTATCACCGGTATGCTGATGGACGCAATTGAAAAACGTCTGCAAAAATAATAGGTTGAATAAATACGGTGGGAGGGAACCCGCCGCCATCCAGGTTTGTCCACCCGCT
Organism: Kluyvera sp.; assembly: GCA_051656825.1. Lineage (GTDB taxonomy): Bacteria > Pseudomonadota > Gammaproteobacteria > Enterobacterales > Enterobacteriaceae > Kluyvera. The sequence goes on along the minus strand of JBOFJM010000494.1, from coordinate 1,668 downwards.
CAAATGGGCAAGCCTGGTGACAGCCGTGCGCTTTCCCCTCATACTGGACACTGCTGCTTTTTGAAACAGGACAAGAACTTCTGCTAATGAATTTACAGCATCATTTTCTTATTGCTATGCCAACCCTTCAGGATCCTATCTTCCGCCGTTCCGTGGTTTACATCTGCGAATACAACGACGACGGTGCGATGGGCATCATCATTAATAAACCGCTAGAAAATCTGCAAGTTGAAGGCATCCTCGAAAAACTGAAGATCGAGCCGGAACCGCGCGATCCCGCGATTCGCCTGGACAAACCGGTGATGCTGGGTGGCCCGCTAGCGGAAGATCGCGGTTTTATTTTGCATACGCCACCAGCGGCGTTTTCCTCCAGTATTCGGATCTCGGATAATACAATTGTGACGACCTCCCGCGATGTGCTGGAGACACTCGGCACTGAGCGCCAGCCTGCGGATGTGCTGGTCGCACTGGGTTACGCCTCCTGGGAAAAAGGCCAGCTGGAGCAAGAGATCCTCGATAACGCCTGGCTTACCGCACCTGCAGATTTAAATATCTTGTTTAAAACGCCGATTAGCGAGCGCTGGAAAGAAGCGGCTAAACTTATTGGTATCAATATTCTGACCATGTCTGGCGCTGCGGGGCACGCATAATGAGTGGAACACTGCTGGCATTTGATTTTGGTACGCGCAGCATCGGCGTGGCGATTGGTCAACGGATAACCGGAACGGCGCGCCCGCTGGCGGCATTGAAAGCGCAGGATGGCACACCGGACTGGAATGCGGTTGGTCGCCTGCTGAAAGAGTGGCAGCCCGATACTGTGATAGTCGGCCTGCCGTTGAATATGGACGGCACTGAACAGCCGTTAACCGCGCGTGCGCGTAACTTTGCCAATAAAATTCATGGGCGCTTTGGTGTGGCGATTACGCTGCATGATGAGCGTTTGAGTACGGTAGAAGCGCGTGCAGGGCTGTTCGAGCACGGTGGCTTCCGCGCGCTGGATAAAGGCAGCGTAGACTCGGCGTCTGCGGTCGTGATTCTGGAAAGTTATTTTGATCAGGGTTTCTAGATGAACAACGCCCAGGTACGTTTGTCCTGGGCGCTTATCTGAATCCGCTAAAACCTTCAGCAGGTAATCATAGGCATGAGCCAGCGGCAATTAGTGGCGCAGGTTTTCATTCGCCCAGCTCACTGCCTGAGTTCTGTTTTTCACGCTCAGTTTGCGGAAAACATTATACAGGTGAGTACGCACGGTGTTTTCACTAATAAACAGCGCTCGCGCAATATCCATATTAGTTGCGCCGTGGCGGAGTTCATTCAGAATTTCACACTCACGCTCGGTCAGAGGCACGCTATCTTGAGTTTCAGCAGCATGTTCCACAGCAGCATACATTGCTGGGTGCATAACGCTCAATTCTGCCGTCTGCTCGCCGTTTAAGACCGCTTTAACGCCTTCAATTAAACGGGATTCTTCGTCGTCATGACGGAATACGCCGTACAGTGCTGGCCATTGTGCCATTTCGTATAATTCATACTTCTGTGCACTGTTGATAATAAGCAGACGCGGGGACTCAAAGTGTGTACGAATAATGTCACGCCAGATACCATTCAGCTTCTTGTTAGAGACAGCAATGTCGAACAGCGCCACCGTACCTTTGTTCAAACGCTGCA
>JBOFJM010000493.1:0-1846 GCA_051656825.1 Kluyvera sp. | reverse complement strand
TAATTTCGATGTGATTCGCGCCTCCTGGGTGGGCGACTACAACGAGCCGTCAACGTTCCTGGCGTTGCTGACCTCGGCGAACAGCGGCAATATTCCCCGCTTTAATGACCCCGCCTACGATAAAATGATTCACCAGGCGACGCAGGAAAATACCGCTCAGGCACGTAATGCGGATTACAACGCGGCAGAGAAAATCCTGATGGAGAAATCGCCGATCGCGCCCATTTATCAGTATACCAATGGCCGTTTAATCAAACCGTGGGTGAAGGGCTACCCGATAACCAACCCAGAAGACGTTGCCTATACCCGCATGATGTATATCGTGAAGCACTAATTGTCCTTTTCCCCCACAGGCGCAACTCTCGCGTCTGTGGGGTGAGAGATCAAACCTGTTTCTTTTTACCAGAAGACGAAATATCCCGACGCATCGCAGTGGCGGCATGAGGATCGCTGCTTAACGGCAGGTTGCCGAGCATTACCTCAATCTCGCTTGCTGGCACTGGATCGGAGAACCAGAACCCCTGCAACGCGTCGCAACCCAGCGCGGAAAGGATCCGCTGTTGCTCTTGCGTCTCCACGCCTTCCGCCACCACATCCATATTCATCGAATGCGCAATGTTGATGATAGTCGTGACGATTTTGATATTTTTACTGTTTTCGCGCATATCCTTCATAAAGCTTCTGTCGATTTTCAGCTCGCCAGCGGGAAGATCTTGTAGCGCTAGCATATTCGAATAACCGACGCCGAAGTTGTCGATAGAAATGGTGATACCGATACGGCAAAAATCATTAAAAATCTGCACGCTACGATCAAAACCGTGCAGGGCGGTGGTTTCGGCAAGCTCAATGGTCAAACGCGTGGGCGAAACGCGGTGGCGCACTAAGGCATCGCACACCCGTTCGTAAAAATTCTGCTGCTCAAACTGTACGGGCGAAATATTCAGCGACAACGTCCAGTCATCATGCCCTTCTAGGCCCCACTGGTGTAGCTGTTGGCAAGCCTGTTCAAGGATCCAGTTGCCGACAGGCACAATCAGACCGGTGTTTTGCAGCGTGGGCAGAAACACATCGGGCAGCAGGATCCCTTTCTTCGGATGCCGCCAGCGTAACAGCGCCTCAAAGCCGTAAACGCGCTTTTCCTTCACGTGATATTTAGGCTGATACCACACTTCAAGCTGCCCGCGATCCATCGCCTGGGTGAGATCCTGCAAGAAATGCGCCCCTTGCCAGGTGCTATCAAGCATGGATTCGTTATAGAAAACCCAGCCGTTGCGCCCGCTGTGCTTAACGTGATACATCGCTGTATCCGCCGACAGCTTGAGTTCCTGTGGCGTTTCACCGTGCCCCGGATAAAGGCTGATACCGACGCTGAGTGAAATCTGTAATATTTGCCCGGAGTGATAAAAAGGCCGCCGAATACTTTCGACCATTCGCGTACAGATGTCGGCGATTTCCGCTTCGCTACAGTTGGGCGCCAGCAAAATAAACTCATCGCCGCCGATACGGGCGAGGGTCATTTTCGGCGTCAGGCAGGCGCTCATGCGGTTGGCGACAGAGACTAACAGGTTATCGCCAACGTGGTGGCCCCAGGCATCGTTCACCAACTTAAAGCGGTCGAGATCCATCAACACCAGCGCAAAAGTGCTGCCCACGAGCCGAGCCTGATGCAGGCATGCCTGTAGGCGCATGTCAATCTGGCTGCGGTTTGCCAGCCCCGTCAGGCCATCGAAACGCGCCTGTTGTTCTAGCTGTTGATTCAGGCGTTGCAAATTATCGGTGAGCCGCGTGGTGCGTACCTGGGAATCGACCATCGAGATCATCAGCATTAGCCCCAACAGCAGCAGTG
>JBOFJM010000492.1:0-2116 GCA_051656825.1 Kluyvera sp. | reverse complement strand
TGAAGTATTCATAATTCCCCTGCGACACTTTATGGTACGGATGGTCTTTATCTTTCTGACGCAGCACGGAGAAAATCACGTCGTCGGCGTTAAAATCGCGCGTCGGCGTAAAGAATTTATTGCTGTTGAACTTCACGCCCTGACGCAGGGTAAAGGTATAGGTCAGGCCGTCTGGCGAAATAGTCCAGTCGGTCGCCAGCGAAGGCACTGGGGTATTTTTTACCGGGTCGAAGTTTATCAACCGGTTGTACAACACCTGTGAGCTGGCAACAAACGTCGGGCCGGAACTGGCAATTTGGGGGTTAAAAGACTCCGGTGAAGCCTCTGAGCAGTAAATGAGCGTGTCGTTGTTTGCCGCGAAGGCGCTTGCCGGTAATAGCGTGGTGAGTACCATCGCGAGAAGCGTTTTCCCTGTGGTCATTGGTTATATACCTTTCAGTTTTATTATATGGCTGATTAATAACAGCACAGCACTTATTAACTGGCAAATAACCAATTTGACTCAGATTATGCAAAACGCCCTCTTTTTGCTGCTTTTTTCATCTCAGAATCAGATTTAACTTAAGTTAGCTCATTCAATGCCCCGAGAATTACCCTATTTACCCCTCTCTTTCGCCGTTTGTTGCATTTTGCTTTGCGTAAAGTAATGCCGTGAAGAAGTCTATGGGACAGGAACGTGGCAAAAACTCTTTTACGCAGCGGAAGTCTTGATGATTTCCAGGCCGTGGGCGGCGGCGGGCAAACGGTATTTCATTGTGCATTGCAGGTACGCGAAACCCTGCGTTTACGTAAACACAACGCGCTGGCTGACTACCTGGCGATACCGCAGTTGAATGACGAAGGCGACCGGGTTGACTGGTATTCGCCGCTTAATGGCGTGGTCGTCAACTGGAAAGCGGCTGACGAAGAACAACGCACCCGCGCCCTGCACTATTTAGAAGGCTTGCAGGACAGCGCCCGAACGCTGAGCAAAAAGTGTCGGCAATCTGAAAAGACCGCACAGCAGTTGTTCGGCGCATTGCTGGAAAAAGCCTTGCAGTTCCCCGGTGAAAATCACCTGTTTTTGGTCGATGGTAAACCTGTTATCAGCTTCTGGGGGTTTGTAAACCTCAACGAAGGCGCGCGCGAAGATGCGCTCGACTGCCTGCGTCACGTTGAACCGGTGGAACCAGAAGAACCGATGAGCAGCGAAGTGCCTGAGGTTGAAGAAGATGATGCGACGGTGGTGAATTTCAGCGAAGCCGACGCGCCGCTGCTGGCTGCCGACGCACCACGGATAGATATCCAAGCGTTAGCACCTGAAGTACCCGCTGCGCCTCAGCCACTGTTGGTTATCGAAACGCCCGAGAAAACGCGCCGGGCATACTGGATGTGGAGCCTGCCGCTGGCAGCCGCCGTTGCGGCGGTGGCTATCGCCGTGCCATTAATGACGCCAGCCTCACAGGCCGAGTCTGAACCGGTCGCTCCGGTGGCCCCCATCAGCAAAGCGCCCGCAATGCCCGCGCTGATAAACACCCTGCCGCTGCATCATGCCAGCGTAACCGCGCCCGCCATCGTCGAGCCGGAGGCCAAACCGGTGGTGATTGCCGTTATCCCTAAAGATGCGCTGGTGATGGATGCCAGCCAGATGCGCGCGGGTAAAACCCATTTCCTCGACGGTAACTGGCGCATACATATGGACATCAGCGACGCCCACAGCGGCAAAGCCCCAAGCCTGCGCTATCAGATTCAGAACAATAAAGGCACTGCCCGCCTGGTGCGTGAAGGCAATATTGTGTGCCGCGCGGCGATTTTCTCTGGCCTGCATCAAAACGGCGAGCTGATGATCAAAAGCCGGGGTAATGCCCTGTGCAGCGATGGCGCGCGGTATCCGCTGCCGGAAATTAGCTGTAAACCTGGCGACAGCAACGTTGCCGTCTGTAGCGCACGATTCGATGCCAAAACCGTCGTGCCGCTAACCTTTAAAAAGACGGGAGCGTAAACCATGCTGGTTACTCTTTGCGATTACAAACAAAGCGTTACGCTGATTGCCAACAGCGGCGTACAGTTCCTCGACTTCGGCCTTAGCCCGCAAGAGTCGCTGCAAAATGGCCGCTTCGTGCGCAAAACCGCCAAC
>JBOFJM010000491.1:0-8255 GCA_051656825.1 Kluyvera sp. | reverse complement strand
TCTACTGGCCCAGACCGTACTGAAACCATGATTCTGCGCGACCCGTTCGACGCATAATAAATGGCAATGCTCGGTAGTTGTTGACTGCCGAGCCTGTAGGCCGGATCGGGCGCTTCGCGCTGCTATCCCGCTTAATCATTCGCAAGATCCGCGCTTTTTTCCTTCCCGCACCGAAAAAATTAGCGACCTGGCTGGTGGCTGGTTTATCATCAATATAATACCGGTAGTTATTCTTCCCGAGTTCTTTTCCCCCTGAGGTTGATGTGCAGTTAACAAGTTTTACCGATTATGGCTTACGTGCGCTTATTTATATGGCAGCTTTGCCGGAAGGCAACATGACCAGTATCTCGGAGGTGACCGAGGTTTACGGCGTGTCGCGTAACCATATGGTTAAAATAATTAATCAGCTCAGTCGTGCGGGCTACGTCAGGGCTGTGCGGGGAAAAAACGGCGGTATCCAACTGGGGAAACCCGCAAAGGAGATCCGCGTTGGAGACGTCGTACGCGAACTTGAACCGCTCTCGCTGGTGAATTGCAGTAGCGAGTTTTGTCATATTACCCCTGCCTGTCGTTTGAAACAGGCGCTTTCTCAGGCTGTGCAATGTTTTCTCAAGGAACTGGATAACTATACACTGGCTGATTTGGTTGAAAAGAATCAACCGCTCTATAAATTATTGCTGGTGGAGTGACGAAAATCTCCACCAGAGATGACAACGGAGGAACCGAGATGTCACAAGATCCTTTCCAGGAACGCGAAGCTGAAAAATACGCGAATCCCATCCCGAGCCGGGAATTTATACTCGAACATTTAACAAAACGTGAAAAACCGGCCAACCGCGAAGAATTGGCCGTGGAACTGAACATTGAAGGCGAGGAGCAAATTGAAGCTCTGCGCCGCCGACTGCGCGCCATGGAACGTGACGGGCAGTTGGTCTTTACCCGTCGCCAGTGCTACGCGCTGCCGGAACGCCTCGACCTGCTGAAAGGCATGGTTATCGGTCATCGCGATGGCTTTGGCTTCCTGCGTGTGGAAGGCCGTAAAGACGACCTGTACCTGTCGAGCGAGCAGATGAAAACCTGTATGCACGGCGATCAGGTGCTGGCGCAACCGCTGGGTGCGGATCGTAAAGGCCGCCGCGAAGCGCGCATCGTTCGTGTGCTTGAGCCAAGAACCGGGCAGATTGTTGGCCGCTACTTCACTGACGCTGGCGTCGGTTTTGTTGTGCCGGACGACAGCCGTCTGAGCTTTGATATCCTGATCCCGCCAGAGGCGGTGATGGGCGCGCGCATGGGCTTTGTGGTGGTGGTCGAACTGACCCAGCGCCCAACCCGTCGCACCAAAGCTATTGGTAAAATTGTTGAAGTGCTGGGCGATAACATGGGCACGGGCATGGCGGTTGATATGGCGCTGCGCACCCATGAAATCCCTTACGTCTGGCCGCCAGCCGTTGAAGCGCAGGTGGCTGGCCTGAAAGAACAAGTGCCGGAAGAAGCGAAAGTTGGCCGTGTTGACCTGCGTGATTTACCGCTGGTCACTATCGATGGCGAAGACGCCCGCGACTTTGATGACGCGGTGTTCTGTGAGAAAAAACGCGGCGGCGGCTGGCGTCTGTGGGTCGCGATTGCGGATGTCAGCTACTACGTGCGTCCGCCGACTCCGCTGGACAAAGAAGCGCGCAACCGTGGTACGTCGGTGTATTTCCCGTTGCAGGTTGTGCCGATGCTGCCAGAAGTGCTGTCTAACGGTCTGTGCTCGCTGAACCCGCAGGTTGACCGCCTGTGCATGGTCTGTGAAATGACCGTGTCGTCGAAAGGCCGCTTAACCGGCTTTAAATTCTATGAAGCGGTGATGAGCTCCCACGCGCGTCTGACCTACACCAAAGTGTGGCATATGTTGCAGGGCGATCAGGACTTACGCGAACAGTACGCGCCACTGGTGAAACACATCGAGGAGCTGCATAACCTCTACAAAGCGCTGGAATCAGCCCGCGAAGAGCGTGGCGGGATCTCGTTTGAAAGCGAAGAAGCGAAGTTTATTTTCAACGCCGAGCGCCGCATCGAGCGTATTGAGCAGACTCAGCGTAACGACGCACACAAACTGATTGAAGAGTGCATGATTCTGGCGAACATCTCGGCGGCGCGTTTTGTTGAGAAGGCCAAAGAACCTGCGCTGTTCCGTATCCACGATAAACCGACGACCGAAGCGATTACCGCTTTCCGTTCGGTGTTGTCCGAGTTGGGTCTGGAACTGCCTGGCGGCAACAAGCCAGAACCACGTGATTACGCCGAGCTGCTGGAATCGGTAGCCGACAGGCCGGACGCGGAAATGCTGCAAACCATGCTGCTGCGTTCGATGAAGCAGGCGATTTATGACCCGGAAAACCGAGGGCACTTCGGCCTGGCGCTCCAGTCTTATGCGCACTTTACTTCACCGATTCGTCGTTATCCTGACCTGCTGTTGCACCGTGCGATTAAGTATCTGCTGGCGCAGGAACAGGGCCACAAAGGCAATACCACGGAAACCGGCGGCTACCATTACTCAATGGAAGAAATGCTGCAATTGGGCCAGCACTGCTCCATGGCTGAACGCCGCGCCGACGAAGCGACACGCGACGTGTCCGACTGGCTGAAGTGCGACTTTATGCAGGATCAGGTGGGTAACGTCTTTAAAGGTGTTATCGCAAGCGTGACCGGTTTTGGCTTCTTTGTGCGTCTGGATGAGCTGTTTATCGACGGCCTGGTGCATGTCTCCTCGCTGGATAACGACTACTATCGCTTTGACCAAATCGGCCAACGCCTGATTGGCGAGTCCGGCGGTCAGACTTATCGCCTTGGCGATCGCGTAGAAGTGCGCGTTGAAGCGGTAAACATGGACGAACGTAAAATCGACTTCTCGCTGATCTCCAGCGAGCGTGCGCCGCGTAACGTCGGTAAAACCGATCGCGAAAAAGCGAAGAAAGGCTCGGCAGGCAAAGGCGGCGGTAAACGTCGTCAGGTTGGCAAAAAAGTGAATTTTGAGCCAGACAGCGCCTTCCGTGGTGAGAAAAAACAAAAGCCGAAAGCGGCGAAGAAAGACGCGAGAAAAGCGAAGAAGCCGTCGGCGAAGACGCAAAAAATCGTGGCGGCAACCAAAGCAAAACGCGCGGCCAAGAAAACAGCCGCTGAGTAATTTTTAGGCCAGTCATCGGGTGCAGTTTAAGGAGAAATGCATGTTGGTAAGAGAAAGGATGAATCTCGGTATGTTGTATACCGACCATTGCGAAGGGCTACCGGAAGATCGCCGTGCCGGAAAAGAGCTGGCCTATGATTACAATATGACGCGCCCGTCGCAAGAGGCGCTCAGGCAGGAAATTTTGCCAAAGCTGTTCGGGCATTTTGGCGCGAACGGCTGGATTGAACCCCCGGTGCGCGTGGCGTATGGCAGCCACACGCACATTGGCAAGAATTTCTATGCCAATTTCAATCTCACGCTGGTGGACGACGCCACGGTGACGATTGGCGATAACGTGCTGATTGCGCCCAATGTCACTATCTCCACCGCTGGGCATCCGATTGACGCGGAGCTGCGCGCCAGCGGGCAGCAGTTTTCGCTGCCGGTGACCATTGAAGATAACGTCTGGCTCGGCGCGGGCGTTATTGTGAACCCTGGGGTGACGATTGGTCACAACAGCGTGATTGGTGCGGGCAGCGTGGTGACAAAATCTATCCCGCCGAATGTCGTAGCCGTGGGCGTACCTTGCCGCGTGCTGCGTGAAATTACTGAGGCCGATAAGGCCAGCTTCAGGGTGTAAAGCTGGTGGCGCATGCGCGCCGCCAACGCAGAGGCAGCCTGAAGGATGACGTGTATAATGGCTTAATACCGCCGATAATCCCGGCGTATCCTGCTTAAAATGAGAACCTTTAATGAGTGAAATGATTTACGGCATCCATGCAGTGCAGGCACTGTTGGAGCGCGCCCCTGAACGTTTTCAGGAAGTGTTTATTCTGAAAGGCCGCGAAGATAAGCGCCTGATGCCGCTTATCCATGCGCTGGAAGCTCAGGGCGTGGTTATCCAACTGGCGAACCGCCAGTATCTGGACGAAAAAAGCGAAGGAGCCGTGCACCAGGGGATTATTGCGCGCGTGAAGCCGGGTCGTCAGTATCAGGAAAACGATCTGCCAGATCTGCTCGCAACGCTGGATAACCCGTTCCTGCTGATCCTCGATGGTGTCACCGATCCGCACAACCTGGGCGCTTGCTTACGTAGCGCGGACGCCGCCGGTGTCCATGCGGTTATCGTCCCGAAAGATCGCTCGGCGCAGTTGAATGCGACAGCGAAAAAAGTGGCCTGTGGCGCGGCCGAAAGCGTGCCGTTAATTCGTGTCACCAACCTGGCGCGCACCATGCGTCTGCTTCAGGAAGAGAACGTCTGGATTGTGGGCACGGCGGGCGAAGCTGACCACACTCTGTATCAGAGCAAAATGACCGGACGTATGGCGCTGGTGATGGGCGCAGAAGGCGAAGGTATGCGTCGTCTGACTCGCGAACACTGCGATGAGTTGATCAGCATTCCGATGGCGGGCACGGTTTCATCTCTGAACGTGTCTGTCGCGACCGGTATCTGCCTGTTTGAAGCGGTTCGCCAGCGCAGTTAAGCATCAGGCGGCACGCTGTCAATTTATTGAGCCACCTCTTTTGAGGTGGCTTTTTATTGTGCATCACTCCTGACCGTCCATACTTAAGGCAATGCCAAAAGAGGGAGGGAAACACCGTGCACTGGCAAACTCACACCGTTTTTAATCAGCCTATCCCCTTAAATAACAGTAACCTGTTCTTATCTGATGGCGCGTTGTGTGACGCGATTTCCCGACATGATGCCGCCTGGGACGCCGACCTGCTGGCAAGTATTGGCCAACAGTTGGGGACGGCGGAATCGCTGGAACTGGGCCGACTGGCTAATGCGCATCCTCCAGAATTACTCCGCTATGATCCACAGGGGCAGCGGCTTGATGACGTGCGTTTTCATCCCGCCTGGCATCTGCTGATGCAAGGGCTGTGCGCGAATCGAGTGCATAATCTTCCCTGGCAGGAGGAGGCGCGCCGTGGTGCGTTTGTCGCTCGCGCCGCGCGTTTTATGCAGCACGCCCAGGTTGAAGCGGGCACGTTATGCCCCATCACCATGACCTTTGCCGCCACACCATTGCTGTGTCAGGCGCTACCGCCGCTGTTTGCTGACTGGCGAACTCAACTGCTCAGCGATCGCTACGATCCCCATCAGCAGCCTGGAGCGCAAAAGCGTGGGCTGCTCATCGGTATGGGAATGACGGAAAAACAGGGCGGTTCGGATGTACTGAGCAACAGCACTCGTGCGCAGAAACTGGCGGACGGGTGCTATCAGCTTACTGGGCATAAATGGTTTTATTCCGTACCGCAAAGCGATGCGCACCTGGTTTTAGCGCAGGCTCACGGCGGGTTAACGTGCTTTTTTGTGCCGCGTTTGTTACCTGATGGCAGCCGCAATGCTATTCGCCTGGAACGGCTAAAGGACAAACTGGGCAACCGGGCGAACGCCAGCGCGGAAGTGGAGTTCCAGCAGGCGCTCGGCTGGCCGCTGGGCGAAGAGGGCGAAGGGATACGGAAAATCCTCAAAATGGGCGGCCTGACGCGCTTTGACTGCGCGCTGGGCAGCCACAGCCTGATGCGGCGAGCCTTGTCGGTGGCGTTGTATCACGCCTTCCAGCGGCAAGCGTTCGGCCATAATCTTGTCGATCTGCCGCTGATGCGCCAGGTGCTGGGCAAAATGGCGTTACAACTGGAGGGACAAACTGCGTTTATGTTCCGCCTTGCCAGCGCGTGGGAGCAGAACCAACGGCCGGAAGAGGTGCTATGGGCACGTTTGTTTACCCCAGCCGCGAAATTTACGCTCTGCAAAGCGGGGATTCCCTTTGTCGCCGAAGCAATGGAAGTCTTGGGCGGTATAGGTTATTGCGAGGAGAGCGAACTGCCGCGTCTGTACCGCGAAATGCCAGTAAACAGTATTTGGGAAGGCTCTGGCAATATTATGTGTCTTGATGTACTGCGCGTATTCGCGAAGCAACCCGATGCGATGGCGCTGCTGGCTGGCGAGTGCGCGGAAGTGAAAGGTCAGGATCGCCATTTTGACCGCCACTGGCGTCAGTTTCAGCGGCTGCTGCGTAAACCTTCCGAGGCGCAGGGGCGTAATATAACTCAGCAGTTGTATCTGTTAGGCGTGGGCGCGCAGATGCTGCGCTATGCGTCACCGCCGATGGCTCAGGCGTGGTGTCGGATGATGCTCGACTCGCGGGGCGAGGCGTTGCTGAGTGAACAGGTTATCAACGAGGTCTTGTGTCGGGCGACGGGCGGGGGAAGATAACGGACGAAAAGGTGGAAGAGGCGATTGCGGCGCTAGCGCGTCTTCCACCGTGGGCTGGTCTTAGGCATAGATAATCGCCTGTGCTCGCCAATTGTCCTGCTGCGGTTCTTCATACATTTGAACAATGCGATACCAGGATGCGCCTTGCTCATCCGCTTTACGGGCGATAACCAGTTCAACATCTTCCAGACTTCCGGTCACATTGTTGACCGAAATCAGACCGATTTCGTTTAGCCCAGTGACACAATCAGCGCTGGCGAACTCTGCCGATTGCGCCGCTGCGGGGTGCGTACCGCTTGGCAAAAGCAGGGAAGATAAGGTAAATGATTGTTTCATCGTCAGCTCCATTTTGCATAACCCATTAGGGGCAGTCCATAGCAGACGCCTGGCCTGCTTTTAGGCTGAGGCGTCATTGTGCATCAGAGAAACGTGAAACGGTGCAAACCTACGTAAAGCTAATGAAAACTACTTACGGTAAAGGATTGCCTGTGAATACCATTGCCCCGGAACCACCGTGTCATCAATCATAATGATCACGTAGTAATCCGCTTTCTGCTGGGTGGCTTTGGCCTTTAACGTTGCTTCAACGTCCATCGGCGAGCCATGCACCAGCGCGCTAATCGTACCCATGCGCTGCAAACCTTCAGTTTGGTTGCGACGAATTTCCTGCGGATGATTGGTCGTGGCTGGTGGCGCTTCGGGCGTGCCTTCCAGCAGGGTGCAACCGCTCAACCAGAGCGCCAACAACACAGGGATAAACCGTTGTATCGCCATTTCCCGTTTCCTGATAATCATAGTGTAGTGGGGGATAGAGTTTCCCTTTAGGGCAATGTTCCTGATTTGTTAACCATAGCGCTATTTTCGAATGAAAATATCCCGAAAGCGTAACCGGGTTCTCAATGTTATAAATCAAGGGTATTGTCATCATCATAATGAATCAATTTAGGCTGCTACATCAGCATAGTTTAGGGGATTACCATGATTGAGCTGGAAACTCGCATCCTCGCCGGGCGAGATGTTTTACATGCCTATCCAAAAGGATGCGCCGAAAAAGCGCTGCCCAGCATAGTGTTTTATCACGGTTTTACCTCCTCAAACGTTGTTTATAGCTATTTTGCCGTAGCGCTCGCGCAGGCTGGTTTTCGGGTGGTAATGCCTAACGCTGCCGAACACGGCGAACGTTTCAATGGTCATAGCGCGGAGCGCTTGCAGCATTTTTGGCAGATTCTGCTGCAAAACTTTGCGGAGTTTCCGGCGTTGCGCGATGCATTAAGCGCCAGCGGGTTGGTGAGTGAAGGCCGCCTGGCGGTGGCGGGAGCCTCAATGGGCGGAATGACCGCGCTGGGGCTGATGGCGCAACAGCCAGAGCTAAAATGTGTGGCAAGCCTGATGGGATCGGGGTATTTCACTTCACTTTCCCACACATTATTCCCACCCGTTCAAAGGGGGGAAGTTGAACAACCGTTGGCTCAATGGGATGTAGAGCATCAATTGGCGCAGTTAGCCAACCGCCCGCTGCTGCTGTGGCATGGTGAAGAGGATGATGTGGTTCCCGCCGCCGAAACGTACCGTTTGCAACAAGCGCTGCGTGAAGCGTGGCTTGATAAACACCTGACGTGTGTCTGGCAGGCGGGCGTTCGCCACCGGATCACGCCAGAAGCGCTGAATAGCACGGTGGCATTTTTCCGCCAGCATCTTTAAACGCGGATCACCTGCACACCTTGATCCTCAAGTTTTTTGAGGATCTCGGGATCGGCCTGTTTGCCGGTAATGAGCAGATCGATTTCATCGGCGCGGCTGAACAGCATCCCCGCGCGTTCGCCCACTTTACTGCTGTCAACCAACACCGCCAGTTTACCTACGACGTTGAGCATTTTTTGC
>JBOFJM010000490.1:0-3460 GCA_051656825.1 Kluyvera sp. | reverse complement strand
AAATTTGCCTTCGCTCTGGAATGCCGGAGTGGCGAAAATCGCTTTACGCACCTGCTCGTCGCTGATGCCAAGGCCTAAATGCTTTGCATACTGGTCAAGCAGCGCTTCGTCAATCAGACGGTTCAGCACCTGCTGACGCATAGATTTGATGTAGTTCTCGTTGGCAGCCAGTTCAGAATACTGATCACCAAGCTGCTGCTGCATACGGTTACGTTCGCTAGCAACGGCATTTTCAAACTGGGCGCGACCAATTTCCTGGTCATTAACTTTTGCGGCATAATTATTGTTACCGCCAATCAGGTAGCCACTCACGCCGGTCAAAATGAACGACACGATAATGATACCGAAAATTACTTTGAGCACGACGCTGTTGGCTGCCGTACGTAAATTGTCCATCATGGTGTAACAACACTCCGCTGTAGGTGACAAGTACCTCGTGCAGCATAGCACGTGTGGCTGCTGCGCGTGAGGGCGTATTTTGACAAGAAACTGGGGCGGTTGTCAGCTACACTCCGCATATAAACTGTTAAAAGTAGGCATTAAGGCATAAAAAAAGGCACATCAGATGATGCGCCCTTGTACTTTGCCACGTTCCCTTAATGGGAAAGCGATCAGTTAACCGCGTCTTTCAGTGCTTTACCTGCACGGAATGCCGGTACTTTAGCAGCGGCGATAGTGATCTCTTTACCGGTCTGAGGGTTACGGCCAGTACGGGCAGCACGCTCTTTAACAGCAAAGGTACCAAAACCTACCAGTGCTACATCATCCCCAGCTTGCAGAGATTCAGTAACAGAAGCAATTAAAGCATCTAACGCACGTCCAGCTGCAGCTTTGGAGATATCCGCGCCAGCAGCAATTTTGTCAATCAGTTGAGATTTGTTCACTGTTCTCTTCCTCTCTTTATTATTTATATCGCACCTGAATCCTTCAGGGTGCAATCGCGGAGCAGTTATATCAGGACTCCCATGCCCTTACAACACCCGTTGCTAACGACACACCTGCCAGCCGTCTAAATTAGCGAGACAAAAAAAGCTGGCAAGTCAGTTTACGCTTGCCAGCCTGTTTTTTATTAGCGCTCTTTGCGCGAGGTCACTATTTTGCGCTTACAACCTGCATACCCGTAGGTTCATTTTGCAGAGCAAGAGCCAAAACTTCCTCGATTCGTTTCACCGGGTGAATATCAAGGTCGGCCAAAACGTTGTCTGGAATCTCTTCCAGATCACGTTTGTTCTCATCAGGAATCAGAACAGTCTTAATGCCGCCACGATGTGCCGCCAGCAGTTTTTCTTTCAGACCACCGATTGGCAGCACCAGGCCACGCAGGGTAATTTCCCCTGTCATTGCCACGTCTGCACGTACCGGGTTGCCGGTCAAACAAGAAACCAGCGCGGTACACATCGCGATACCGGCGCTTGGACCGTCTTTCGGTGTAGCCCCTTCCGGTACGTGAACGTGAATGTCGCGTTTTTCGTAGAAATCTGGGTTGATGCCCAGTTTTTCCGCACGCGCACGCACCACGGTCAGCGCTGCCTGAATTGACTCCTGCATCACTTCACCCAGAGAACCGGTGTAGGTCAGTTTGCCTTTACCAGGAACACAGGCGGTTTCGATGGTCAGCAGGTCGCCACCCACTTCCGTCCATGCCAGGCCGGTTACCTGGCCTACGCGGTTTTCGTCGTCAGCGCGACCGTAGTCAAAACGCTGAACGCCGAGGTAGTCGTGCAGGTTGTCACCGTTAATCTCGATATGTTTCAGCTCTTTATCCAACAGAAGCTGTTTCACTGCCTTAC
This sequence comes from Kluyvera sp., assembly GCA_051656825.1. Taxonomy (GTDB): domain Bacteria; phylum Pseudomonadota; class Gammaproteobacteria; order Enterobacterales; family Enterobacteriaceae; genus Kluyvera. The sequence continues at coordinate 1,670 of JBOFJM010000490.1, read as the reverse complement.
GGCACAGTTTCGAGATTTCACGTTCCAGGCTACGCACGCCCGCTTCACGGGTGTAGTAACGAATGATGCCAACAATGGCGCTGTCATCTACCGTCAGTTCGCCTTTTTTCAGGGCATTACGTTCAATCTGCTTCGGCAGCAGGTGACGCTTGGCAATGTTCAGCTTTTCGTCTTCGGTATAGCCAGACAGACGAATCACTTCCATACGATCCAGCAGTGGAGCCGGGATGTTCATGGAGTTAGATGTCGCGACAAACATCACGTCGCTGAGATCGTAATCCACTTCCAGGTAGTGATCGCTAAACGCCACGTTCTGTTCTGGATCAAGCACTTCCAGCAGAGCCGATGCCGGATCGCCACGCATGTCAGACGACATTTTGTCGATCTCATCCAGCAGGAACAGCGGGTTTTTAACGCCCACTTTCGCCATTTTCTGGATAAGTTTGCCCGGCATTGAGCCGATATAGGTACGGCGGTGACCACGGATTTCCGCTTCGTCACGCACGCCACCCAGCGCCATACGCACGTATTTACGTCCGGTAGCTTTGGCAATGGACTGCCCCAGAGAGGTTTTACCCACCCCAGGAGGCCCTACCAGGCACAGGATTGGCCCTTTCAGCTTGTTCACACGGCTTTGTACCGCGAGATACTCAAGAATTCGGTCTTTGACGCGCTCAAGGCCGTAATGGTCGGTATCGAGGATTTCCTGCGCCTGGCGAAGGTCTTTTTTAACCTTGCTGCGCGCATTCCACGGAACCTGCACCATCCAGTCGATATAACCGCGAACCACGGTAGCTTCTGCTGACATCGGCGACATCATTTTCAGCTTTTGCAGTTCAGCTTCGGTTTTCTCTTTTGCCTCTTTCTGCATTTTGGCCGCGTCGATTTACGCTTCAGCGCTTCGTTTTCGTCCGGCGCGTCGTCCATCTCGCCCAGTTCTTTCTGAATGGCTTTCATTTGCTCATTCAGATAGTACTCGCGCTGAGATTTTTCCATCTGCTTTTTCACGCGGTTGCGAATACGCTTCTCAACCTGCAGCAGATCGATTTCCGACTCCATCATCGCCATCAGATATTCCAGACGTTCGTTGATGTCAGACATCTCCAGAACGGACTGTTTATCAGCCAACTTCAGCGGCATATGCGCTGCGATGGTATCCGCCAGGCGCGCAGGGTCGTCGATACTGTTGAGCGACGTCAGCACTTCAGGTGGAATTTTCTTATTCAGCTTGATATAGCCTTCAAACTGACCTATTGCGGTACGTACCAGCACTTCCTGCTCGCGCTCTTCAATGGCTGGCGATTCAAGGTATTCTGCCTTTGCCTGGAAGTATTCGCCGTTATCAGAAAGCGTCGTGATGCGCGCGCGCTGTAAACCTTCGACCAGCACTTTGACCGTGCCGTCTGGGAGTTTCAGCATTTGTAAAATAGAGGCCACGGTCCCGACGGTGAAAAGATCGTTTACACCCGGCTCGTCCGTTGAAGCATCTTTCTGCGCGACCAGCATGATTTTTTTATCATGATCCATGGCCGCTTCGAGACAACGGATAGATTTTTCCCGCCCTACAAATAAGGGAATGACCATGTGCGGATAAACCACCACATCGCGCAACGGCAATACGGGGATTTCAATGCGTTCAGAACGCTCAGGATTCATAGAGCTCTCTCTTA
>JBOFJM010000489.1:0-2448 GCA_051656825.1 Kluyvera sp. | reverse complement strand
CGTAAAGCGTCCCAGAACGCGATCGAAGCCTTCGGCCCACTGCTGCCTGAATTCCTCGGCGGCTCCGCTGACCTAGCACCGTCTAACCTGACCATCTGGTCTGGCTCTAAAGCGATCAACGAAGATACCGCCGGTAACTACATCCATTACGGTGTCCGTGAATTCGGTATGACGGCGATTGCTAACGGTATCGCGCTGCACGGTGGTTTCCTGCCGTACACGTCCACCTTCCTGATGTTTGTCGAATATGCCCGTAACGCGGTGCGTATGGCTGCGCTGATGAAACAGCGTCAGGTGATGGTTTACACCCACGACTCCATCGGTCTGGGCGAAGATGGCCCGACTCACCAGCCGGTTGAGCAGGTTGCTTCTCTGCGCGTCACACCGAACATGTCTACCTGGCGTCCATGTGACCAGGTTGAATCTGCGGTGGCGTGGAAATATGGCGTTGAGCGTCACGACGGCCCGACTGCACTGATTCTGTCTCGTCAGAACCTGGCACAGCAAGAACGTACTGAGCAGCAGCTGGCGGATATCGCTCGCGGTGGCTACGTACTGAAAGATTGCGCGGGTCAGCCTGAGCTTATCTTCATCGCTACCGGTTCTGAAGTTGAACTGGCGGTAGCCGCTTACGAAAAACTGACTGCTGAAGGCGTGAAAGCGCGTGTGGTTTCCATGCCGTCTACCGACGCATTCGACAAGCAGGATGCGGCATACCGTGAATCCGTACTGCCTAAAGCTGTCACTGCACGTGTTGCGATTGAAGCGGGTATCGCGGATTACTGGTTCAAATACGTTGGCCTGAACGGCGCTATCGTCGGTATGACCACCTTCGGCGAATCTGCTCCGGCAGAGCTGCTGTTTGAAGAGTTCGGTTTCACCGTTGACAACGTTGTCGCGAAAGCGAAAGCTCTGCTGTAATCTGGCGCGTTGAATCACGATAAAGGGTCGCGAAAGCGGCCCTTTTTTATCTGCGTAAGATCACTAATTGACGTTTCAGCAATAGATGAAAAGTGATCTGCTTAACAAAAATAAATAATGACTATTAGTGTACTTTGCAGCTTATATCACATTAATAGACTTGATTTATTTTTTAACCATCTCAACTCATTGTTTTATAAGTAAGCATGACATCGGCTGACTCCCGCTCCTGTCGTTTGCTTTCGGCTTTTCTCCCGAGTATTTTTATTTCAACGAAACTCGTGGCTGAATAAGAAGGACGCATAATGCGATTGATTAATTATTTCCCTGAAAATGCTATCTCGATTAAAGATTCGGTTAATGACTGGCAACAGGCTATTGATACTTCAATGGAAGCATTACTTTCTCAGAACTATGTCAATAGCGATTATGTTGACGCCATTAAGAAATCAACGCTAACGAACGGCCCTTATTATATTTTAGCTCCGGGAATTGCTATGCCACATGCCCGACCAGAATGTGGTGCATTAAAAACGGGAATGTCATTAGTGCTGCTACGTCATCCTGTTATGTTTGGTGAGGAGAATGAACCCGTAAAATTATTAATTGGTTTATCAGCGGCAGATGCTGATTCACATATTGGCGCTATCCAGGCATTAAGCGAACTGATGTGTGAAGAAGAAAATTTAGCATCTCTTTTAAGTGTCGAGAGTGAACAACAACTCAAGGATATTATCTCTCGCGCCTAACCCTATCTTCCTTTATAGGATCACATCATGGAAAATAAGTCTGCTCGTGCGAAGGTTCAGGCTTTTGGGGGCTTTTTGACCGCAATGGTCATCCCTAATATTGGTGCTTTTATTGCCTGGGGTTTTATTACTGCATTGTTTATTCCCACCGGTTGGATGCCTAATGAGCATTTCGCCAAAATTGTGGGGCCAATGATTACTTATTTATTACCAGTGATGATCGGTTCTACCGGTGGTCATTTAGTCGGCGGTAAACGTGGTGCGGTCATGGGCGGGATCGGGACGATTGGCGTGATTGTCGGCGCGGATATTCCTATGTTCCTCGGCTCAATGATTATGGGGCCGCTGGGTGGCTTGGTTATCAAATATATCGATAAAGCGTTGGATAAACGCATCCCCGCCGGTTTCGAGATGGTTATTAATAATTTCTCTCTCGGAATTGCCGGTATGGCGCTCTGCCTGCTGGGGTTTGAAGTCATTGGCCCTGCGGTGCTGGTGGCCAATAATTTTGTTAAAGAGGCGATTGAAGCGCTGGTTCATGCCGGATATCTGCCGCTGCTGTCGGTCATTAATGAACCGGCGAAGATCCTCTTTTTGAATAATGCTATCGATCAGGGGGTTTATTACCCGCTGGGAATGCAGCAGGCTTCAGTTCAGGGAAAATCCATCTTCTTTATGGTGGCCTCTAACCCTGGCACGGGTCTTGGGCTGCTGCTGGCCTTTAGCTTGTTCGGTAAGGGGATGAGCAAGCGTTCGGCGCCAGGGGCGATGATTATCC
>JBOFJM010000488.1:0-2558 GCA_051656825.1 Kluyvera sp. | reverse complement strand
CCCACGATCGATTTTCAGATAATCGAGAGTAAAGCGTTCAAGGTAGATAAGCGCGCTGTGACCAGTGCCAAAATCATCGATAGCCACTTCAATGCCTTCGCTACGCAGCCAGCTAAACAGGCTCATGGCTTTTTCCTGGTTGAGCATATCGCGCTCGGTTATCTCCAGCACCAGTTGGAAATAGTGCTCCGGTAGGCTGGCGGCCAGATTGCGGATATCCTGTTGGAAACTTTCAGCATGCAGGTGGCTGGGGGCGATGTTAATTCCCAGCTTAGCGCCAGGCGGTAGAATATCTTTCAGTACCTGCGCATCCTGGGCTATCAGCTCGAACAGGTGGCGGGTGAGGGGAACAATTAAATTCTGCGCTTCGGCAAAGCTGATAAATGCATCTGGCGGAATATTACCGGCCGTAGGATGTGACCAGCGCATTAGTGCTTCTACGCCGCCAATCTGCTGGTTTTTAGCGTCCACCACCGGCTGATACACCACGTGAAACTGGCGGTGTTTAATGGCGGAGAGGATCTCTTTTCCAGGGCGGGAGCGGATAGTCAGAATATAAAAGCACAGCATTCCGCCTACCAGGCCGCACATCAGCCCTAACAGCAGTGAATACAGGGCGTTATCCGTAGTCATCGCCGTGCTGTAGAGGTAAATCTCCAGCGGGACGCCTTTCACCTTCACATGCCTCACCGCCGTATCGGTAATGTCGCTCAGGGCAATCGGTTTGTTGCTGAAAGTCGAAATAGCGGTTTTGCCATTCACCACCAGCGCCACTCCGTTGTACGGGCTTTGCTTCGCGGAGTAGAGCACCCACGGCATCAGGTTGGCGTTAATCGAGGCGAAAACGCCACGGCTTTCCAGCAGTGGGCTTTTTACCCACAGCACGAAGGCGGGCGTGGCGGGCATCATCGGTGTGCCAGCGACAATCGCCATCATATGATTCTGGTTAAGATCGAGATCCGGCACGAGATCTTTTAGCGGTAGCGACATCGGCCCCGTGGCGGATGAGCAATAGGCCACTTGATCTCTCACCAGTAAAAAAGCGCGCACGTTCATGCTGAATGCCGCCCTGGCGGTAAGCTCGGATGAGACATTCTCGCAGTGGCTCATGGTCAGTGGCTGGAGCGTCTCCATCGTCTGTAAAATCTGGCCGAAATAGGTATTTAAGTAGCTCTGTAGGCTAGAGATGGTGGCGTCAAACTGCACCGAGCGGCGGTGATGAAAAATAGAAAATTGCGCCACTCCGGCAATCAGAGCAATCAGCAGACCAGTCGTAATGCTGGTCATAATAATACGGCGGTTAATCAAAGAGTGACGAGTGAACATGAAAACATCTCTATGCTACGGAACTCTAAAGAAAAGGATACTGATAGAGCATAAAAAAAGCACTGCCAGAGCAGTGCTTTTTTTATGCTTACCGTCAGCCAAGGGAAACCGACGGTAAACGTCATTACGAACGGCTCAGTACACGACGAGCTTCGTTGTAACGCTTGTTCCAGTATGGCTCGTTCATGCTGGAGATCGTCACACCGCTGCTGGTGGATGCATGAACAAACTGATTATTACCAATGTAGATACCAACATGGCGACCGGTAGACCCTGCGCGGAACAGCACTAAATCACCGGTACGAAGCTGGCTGCGTGAAACGGCTTTGCCCGTTTCCTGCTGTTCCCATGTGGAACGCGGCAGCTCTAAACCAAACTGTTCGCGGAATGTGCGCTGCACAAAGCTGGAACAGTCTACGCCTCGTTTTGTGTCGCCGCCTAAACGGTAGCGGACACCTTTCCAACCTGCGTATTGATCCATCAAACGGGATTTAACGTCGAGGTTACGAACCATATTCTCAAATTCATCCTGAGATGCTTGCAGTGAAGAAGTGTCTTCGCTACCCACACCAACCGTCTCAGAATGCATGTTCTTGGCGGTATGATTATTCGCACTACATGCAGAAAGCAGAACCGCAACTGCTACTGCTGGAATCGCTCGCAAGATATATCTCAAAATCGGCTGAGATTTGACCATGTTCGTTGTTTTCCCTTGAAGTCCTTAACGACAGAGTCGTTATAAAAAATGCCAAACGCGTCTGAGACTAAATACACGCAATCAATGAGACAATTCTTTGAATTCGGTTTTGTGGCCTGGCGCACAAATTTTTATTTAGTGACCGAATAATTACTCATTTTTGGCGACAAACGCGAATGAGATTACCTTAACGAAAGCGGCATTGCGAGCGCTTTCACCCTATTTTTTATAAGAAATTGTGATACATAAAGTTAAAATTTGTGAATGGCTAAAATTACACCATTCGCGCATAAAAAATGGGCAACTCATTCATAATAAAAATGAAAATTATGACGAGATGATGACAAAAATGACAAAAGCTGACAAAGCAAAAAAGAGGGCCAAAACCCTCTCGTGGTTCTACTCAATGTAATGCTTATTTATTAACCGGTTTGAGTGCGCCGAAATGGGGTAAATAGCGGTCAAATAGCGCGATGGCTTTATCACTTAATGGCGTCAGTAATACCCAGGGGGCGCCAATCAATACAGCGGTTAA
>JBOFJM010000487.1:0-2900 GCA_051656825.1 Kluyvera sp. | reverse complement strand
CGAGCATCGTCTTAGCAGACCATTTCTGCAACGCGCTGTTGAGCAGCGACGAGGAGAGCGAAGCCAGGCGATGTTCATTCGCCAGATCCAGCCCCGCAGAGTTAATGCGCCCTTTGCCATACAGCTCACGCGGCAGCGGAATTTTTGGGTGCGGCAGGCCGGAAGCACCTTCTTGCAGCGCCATTTTCTCAACAGCCATCACCGGGTCGGCAACCAGTTCGTCCAGCGGCAGGCTATTGTCTGCGATACGGTTAACGAACGAGGTGTTGGCGCCGTTCTCCAGCAGGCGGCGTACCAGATAGGCAAGCAGCGTTTCATGCGTACCTACTGGCGCATAAATGCGGCACGGACGGTTCAGCTTGCCGTCAGCCACTTTACCGACCACTTGTTCATACAGCGGCTCGCCCATGCCGTGCAGGCACTGGAATTCATATTGACCAGGGTAATAGTTCTGCCCGGCAAGCTGATAAATGGCCGCCAGCGTATGGGCGTTGTGGGTCGCAAACTGCGGGTAAATCAGGCTCGGAACGCCAAGCAGTTTTTTAGCGCAGGCCAGATAAGAAACGTCGGTGTAAACCTTGCGGGTATAAACCGGATAGCCTTCAAGGCCGTCCATTTGCGCGCGTTTGATTTCGCTATCCCAATACGCGCCTTTCACCAGACGAATCATCAGGCGACGACGGCTGCGGGTGGCAAGATCAATCAGGTAATCAATAACGAACGGACAGCGCTTTTGGTAGGCCTGAATCACAAAGCCAATCCCGTTCCAGCCTGCCAGTTCTGGCTCAAAGCACAGTTTTTCCAGCAGATCGAGGGAGATCTCCAGGCGATCGGCCTCTTCAGCATCGATATTAATGCCGATGTCGTATTGGCGTGCCAGCAAGGTGAGAGATTTCAAACGCGGGTACAGTTCGTCCATCACGCGGTCATACTGCGCCCGGCTGTAGCGCGGGTGCAGGGCGGAGAGCTTGATGGAAATCCCCGGCCCTTCATAAATGCCGCGACCGTTGGAAGCCTTACCAATGGCGTGAATGGCCTGCTGATAAGAAACCATATAGGCCTGGGCGTCGGCGGCGGTCAGTGCCGCTTCGCCGAGCATATCGTAAGAGTAGCGGAAGCCTTTTTCTTCGAGCTTACGGGCATTCGCCAGCGCTTCTGAGATAGTTTCACCGGTCACGAACTGCTCGCCCATCAGGCGCATCGCCATATCGACGCCTTTGCGCACCAGCGGTTCACCGCTCTTACCGATAATGCGGTTCAGCGAGCGTGACAGACTGGTTTCATTGTGGGTCGAAACCAGTTTGCCGGTAAACAGCAGCCCCCAGGTAGCGGCGTTGACGAACAGCGACGGGCTGCGGCCAATGTGCGACTGCCAGTTACCGTTGCTGATTTTGTCGCGGATTAACGCATCGCGTGTGGCTTTATCAGGAATACGCAGCAGCGCCTCGGCAAGGCACATCAGCGCCACGCCTTCCTGCGAAGAGAGAGAGAACTCTTGCAGCAGGCTTTGCACCATGCCCGCGCGGCCGCTGGTGGTTTTCTGGTTGCGTAGCTTTTCTGCCAGCTTCCAGGCCAACTGATGCGCTTGCTCGGCAATCGGCTGCGGCAGGCGAGCCTGCTCCAGCAGCATCGGCACGGCGTCAGTTTCACTACGACGCCAGGCGGCGGTGATTGCCGCACGGCTGACCGATTGCGGCAGGATCTGTTCGGCAAATTCGAGGAATGGCTGATGGCTTTCTTCTACAACCTGTGCAACTTCGTCGCTTTCGTTAGCCGCGCCAGCAAGCATGGCAGGGAGTTCCGGCAGAACTTCATCGTTCTCCAGCTTTTCCAGATAGTTAAAAATTGCCTGCTTTATGAGCCAGTGAGGGGTTCGGTCGATTCGTGTCGCCGCACTTTTAATGCGCTCACGGGTTGCGTCATCCAGCTTAACCCCCATAGTGGTGGTGCCCATGCCATCTACTCCTGTTGCTCGTTGTCATATTTTTTGCTTAACAGGAATATCTATCATGTTGCAACTTTGTGCAACCGTGTTAAATGTGACATGCGTTGCAGCCTGAAAAATGAGTCACTTGTTAATGCTAAAACCTTATGGTTAACGGAGCCGGTAAGCCGTAATGACGCCTTATTTTATGCGCTACTTAACAATTATTATGGGTGCAACCGTAAAAAGCGTGAGGGAGTGCAACCTATAGAAAAATGCTGGCGCGATGGGGGTGCATTCAATGTAAATGCGGTGTTAAATCATTTGTGAAAATTTTCTGCTTCCGTCAGGATACGGTCGCCCCAAATTATTGCCCCGTTCCGGCAATGATATAAACGGCAAATTTGGATATTGCCGACAAATAATTCTGGAGACTGTAATGACTATTAGCACACCGATGTTGGTGACCTTTGTTGTCTATATTTTTGGCATGATCCTCATTGGCTTTTTTGCCTGGCGTAATACGAAAAACTTCGACGATTATATTTTGGGTGGGCGCAGCCTCGGGCCATTTGTTACCGCGCTGTCTGCCGGGGCGTCTGATATGAGCGGCTGGCTGCTGATGGGCCTGCCGGGGGCGATTTTTATCGCCGGTATTTCCGAAAGCTGGATTGCCATCGGCCTGACCGTTGGCGCGTGGATAAACTGGAAACTGGTGGCGGGGCGTTTACGTGTGCACACCGAAGCCAATAATAACGCCTTAACACTGCCGGATTATTTCACCGGCCGTTTTGAAGATACCAGCCGTGTGCTGCGAATTATTTCGGCGCTGGTTATTCTGCTGTTCTTCACCATTTATTGTGCCTCCGGGATTGTTGCCGGTGCGCGCCTGTTCGAAAGCACGTTCGGTATGAGCTATGAAACTGCGCTGTGGGCCGGTGCGGCGGCGACCATTCTGTATACCTTTATTGGTGGC
>JBOFJM010000486.1:0-1869 GCA_051656825.1 Kluyvera sp. | reverse complement strand
ATCAATGGTGATATCGCCCTGTGCGCTGGCTTTCGGGGCCACAACCACCAGGCTATTGCCCAGCAATGTTTCGCGCGTAGAGGTATCAATCGCTTTTTTATCAACCGCGTAGTCCATCCACTTCTGATCTGCGGAAATGAACAGGTCAGCTGGCGCACCAGCTTCAATCTGGCGAGCCAGCGTAGAAGAAGAGGCAAAAGAAGAAACGACATCAACGTTCTTCTCTTTTTTGTATTCTTTCGCGATATCCTGCATCGCGTTAGTCAGCGATGCCGCTGCAAAAACGGTTATTTTGCCTTCATCCGCCAGCGCGTGACCCGCAACGGAAAGCGTTAATGTTGCCCCTGCAAACAAACGTAACCATGAACCTGTCATTTGGAACTCCTGTGAATGCCGTTATATACAAAGAAATACAGCGCAGAGTATAGGGGTTTTCTGGAATTAATGCATTACAGGTACATCAATTATTGCAGTGAATACGAAGAGATATCGGCAGGAGTGTGAATAACTTAAAATTTACTGCGTAATATGAAGGAGGCGCTCAGGGCTGAACCGTTGGCTGATTAAAGCAAAACGCCCGGTTAGACCGGGCGTTTCAGGGAAGAATCAGTGGTTTTGCTGGTTACTGTCTTTATGACCAACACCGGAGAAAATGTTGAACACCTCTCCCAGACCGTAAATTAACCCCAGGATGACAGCCATCACTACGGGTACCATGATTACGGCAAATACCAGACTTTTCAACAGCTCTAACATGGTGAACTCCATATATCGTGAATGCTTTTATTCTAACTTGAAACGGGCAGAAATCCCTCCCCTTTTGTGCGGTGCGGGAGAAAAACCCCAGTACCAGCCCCCAATAGAAAGCCAGGTTGACAATAAGCTTATCACCTGAACATCACGCATCAAAATCAGGCCTAAATATGGCTACCCGATTGGGGTTAGTCCAGCGATTCAGCAACAATATTCAGAGTGGCCTGCAACCGTGTTTTATCCCTGATATCGAATACCGAGTGCCTCAGCAGGGGCTGAACCGTGAGTTGTAACGAAAAGGTCGTGCCTTTTACTTCACCGTTCTGGAGAAACAGCAGTTGGTTTCCTGGATTAACCGGCTGCTGCATCCCGCTATCAGCCGGCCTAGGCTGCTCTCCTTGCTCATGGCTAAGAAGCGAGACGGTTTGCCCATCGACGCTCGCGTGCTCCGCTTTCAGCCGATAAAAGCCCCCCGGAGGCAGGCGGAATGCGCGTTTGTCCTCCTGATTGCCGGCAAAATAGAGCCGCAATCGGGTTGGCTGAGTACAACTGACCGTCAGGATTGCCTGCTTCGTCGTCAATGCATCGGCCCGGCCCCTTTCCGTCTGCCGGAACGCCGTGATGTCGCTGCGAGTCAGATGCCCATAATTGAGCGTTCCAGCGCTGAGAACGGGAGTGCATACCGTTTCAGCTCTGGCGGGCAGTACGGTTATCATGCCCACCCATAACAGCCATCCCCAGCGTCTCATCACGCCTTTATTGGCTTGCATACCGCCTCCGTTGTTTCATAAAAAATGCTCGTGTCTGCGGCTTCCGCTAGCGAAAAATCAATCCGGCAGTGTTGCTTTATGCTCGGTTCGTTAACCAGCAAGATATTGTTAACGTCCACATTGTTCAGAAAGACGACGCCGTCATCCGCGCTGGTAGTGATGTAATGGCTGTCTGCGTCCATTAACGCGACGCCTTTCGGTAAAGGCGAACCGTCAGGCAAGCTGACTTTTAACAGCACTCGCCGCTGGGTCAGCGTTTTGAAAGCCACTCTGCCAACGGAACCCCGCCCCTGATTAAGCATTTGCAAACCGTTATCCACGTCCACATTTTTAGGCAACGACTCAG
>JBOFJM010000485.1:0-5708 GCA_051656825.1 Kluyvera sp. | reverse complement strand
GGGTTTGGTTAAAGTTATAGTCGATAAGCGACTCGCCGTACCCGCTGTAGACTTGGGTATACAGACGCACATGTTTGCTCATCGGGTAACTCACGCCCAGCTCCGCGCCGCCATAACCGCTATTCCAGTTATATTGCCCCTGCGCGCTCAACACCGCATCACCCAGTTGATAGCCGATTTTCAGCCGGTAATAGCCCATATATTTGGTGATATCGGGGTTGTCGTTGGTGCTGCCCACCACATACCAGGGTTTAACCTCTACCAGCCAGTTGCCATTTTGCGCCATCAGGCGAGTGTAGAGGCGGTTCCAGCTACGGGAAGTTGGGTCTGCGCGGCCATTGGAATCATGATTGTAGCCCACCTCGATATCTCGCAGCGTCCAGCCAGCAAACCGGTAGTCGGTCGCAAAACCCAGGAATAACTGCGGCTCGTAGTTCGTTTCACGGAACGGTGCGGATTCATCGCTGTTAGAAAGCTGCCACCACGAACGTTGCGTATAAGAGGCCGCCAGTACCGAGTTATCTCCCAGGATGCCGCGCCACAGCGGGAAAGCCAGGCTTAACTGGAACTTCACTTCGTCCTTACGCGCGTTTTGCGCCCAATCGTAGGAACGAATCGCCTCTTTGTTGAGATCACTCGTCCAGGTATACAGCAGATAATTGCTTTCATAAGGGTAGAGCGTGAACGGATTATCATGCTCTTGCAGCAGGTTGGCGATAATACTACCGCGTACTGCCGGTACATCGTGCACTTCTTTGATCGTTGCTTCCTGCGCAAATGCTGAGACAGGCAGTAGCAGCGCCAGTAACCCACTCCGTGAGAGCAGCATCAGTCACCTTCCCCTGAAATAAATAAATTGAATAATAAAATGACACACATTCTACATTTTTATGCAGTTCTTGCTCAGCAAACCTGACTTAAAGTAGAAATCAACATTCAATAGGCATAAAATCAACATTTCATTAACACACCAAGATAAGGCTATGTATGTCTGCTGAACTCACCGCCGAAGCCGCCCTCAAGCTGGTTGGGGAAATCTTCGTTTACCACATGCCGTTTAACCGCGCGCTGAATCTTGAGCTGGAGGTGTACGAAAAAGCCTTTGCTCAGCTGAGTTTTAATAATCAGCCCATGATGGTTGGCAACTGGGCGCAAAGTATTCTGCATGGCGGGGTGATTGCTTCAGCATTGGACGTTGCCGCAGGGCTGGTGTGTGTGGGCAGCACATTAGCGCGCCACGACACCATCAACGAAGATGAGCTGCGCCAGCGGTTGTCTAAGATGGGCACTATCGACCTGCGCGTTGACTATTTACGCCCAGGCCGTGGTTCGCGGTTTACCGCCAGCAGTACGCTGCTGCGCGCCGGAAACAAAGTCGCCGTGGCTCGTGTCGAACTGCACAACGAAGAGAAAACACATATTGCCAGCGCCACAGCGACTTATATGGTGGGATAACCAGCATAATCGCGTAAAATCGCGTTACTTTTTCGTAATGGATGTTTCTCATGGATCCCAAACAGACGCGTCAGGGCGTGCTTCTCGCCCTCGCCGCCTATTTTATCTGGGGCATCGCTCCCGCCTACTTTAAGCTGATTTACTACGTTCCTGCCGATGAGATCCTGACCCACCGTGTCATTTGGTCATTTTTCTTTATGGTGGCGCTGATTAGCATCAGCCGCCAATGGCCACAGGTTAAAACGCTGTTCAAAACGCCGAAGAAGATCTTCATGCTGGCGCTGTCGGCGGTGCTGATTGGTGGTAACTGGCTGCTGTTTATCTGGTCGGTGAATAACCACCACATGTTGGAGGCCAGCCTGGGGTACTTTATTAACCCGCTGGTGAACATTTTGCTGGGGATGATTTTCCTCGGCGAGCGTTTCCGCCGGATGCAATGGCTGGCGGTCGCGCTGGCGATTTGCGGCGTACTGGTGCAGCTGTGGACATTTGGCTCGCTGCCTATCATCGCGCTGGGGCTGGCATTCAGTTTTGCGTTCTATGGGCTGGTACGCAAAAAAATTGCCGTCGATGCGCAAACCGGGATGCTGTTCGAGACTCTGTGGCTGCTGCCAGTAGCGGCAATTTACCTGTTTGGTATTGCCGATAGCGCCACCAGCCATATGGGGCAAAACCCGTGGTCGTTGAACCTGCTGCTGATTGCTGCGGGCGTTGTCACCACGATTCCGCTGCTGTGCTTTACCGGCGCGGCAACACGCCTACGCCTGTCAACGCTGGGTTTTTTCCAGTATATCGGCCCAACGCTGATGTTCCTGCTGGCGGTCACGTTCTACGGTGAAGTGCCGGGGGCAGACAAAATGGTCACCTTCGCGTTTATCTGGGTCGCGCTGGCGATTTTTGTGATGGATGCCATTTATACCCAACGGCGGGGCCGTCGCGGGTAGTTGTAGACCGGATGGCGGCTTCGACTTATCCGGCCTACGTTCCGGTAGGCCTGATAAGCGTCGCGCCATCTGGCAATACTGCTACAGCCAGTTCTTACGCTTGAAGTAAAGATACGGCGCAAGCCCCGCGAGGATCATAAAGATAATCGCGCCAGGGTAACCAAAGCTCCACTTCAGCTCCGGCATAAACTCAAAGTTCATACCGTAGCTGGACGCCACCAGCGTAGGCGGCAGGAACACCACCGAAACCACCGAGAAGATCTTGATGATGCGGTTCTGTTCGATGTTGATAAAGCCCATCGCCGCCTGCATCAAAAAGTTCACTTTCTGGAAGAGCGATTCGTTATGCGGCAGCAGAGATTCGATATCTCGCAGGATTTCCCGCGCCTGCTCTAGCTGGCTTGCCGGTAAACGCGCCTTGCGCACCAGGAAGTTCAGGGCGCGCTGGGTATCCATCAGACACAGGCGAACTTTCCAGCCGATATCTTCCAGCTCCGCCAACGTAGACAACGCTTCGTCGTACTCGTCGCCCTGGCGCCCTTCCATAATGACACGGCTGAGTTTTTCCAGGTCGCTGTAGATGTTTTCAATTTCATCTGCCAGTTGTTCGATTTTAGTTTCGAACAGATCCAGCAGCAGTTCATACGCGTTACCATCCACCATTAATTGGCTGCGCGCGCGCATACGGTACAGACGAAACGCAGGAAGCTCGCGTTCACGCAGCGTGAACAGGCGGCCTTCGCGGATAGTAAATGCAACCGTAGAGTTACCTGCGTGATCGTCCGCGTCTTCATAAAAGAAGAAGGAGTGAATGTGCAGGCCATCTTCGTCTTCAAAAAAACGCGCAGATGCTTCGATGTCTTCCAGTTCAGGGCGCGTGGCCAGGTTCTGGCCCAAATCCTTTTGCACACGGTTTCGTTCTTCGTCGTCCGGTTCGACTAAATCGACCCATACGGAACTCGCCAGGTGCTCGATTTCGTCTGCTTCAAGACGCGTTAAACGATTGTTTTCCAGTTGAAATGCGCTCAGCATGACCGGGACTCCCAATGCAAAAAATTATCGGACAGCCGGTGGGCACACAGAAACTACAGGGGTTTCAGACCATTAAACAGCCTGACTCAATGCGACGGGAAAATACGAGTCGCTGACAACCGCTAAGGCTATCAGCATAAGAGGATAGCCTTAGGAGTTGTTCCTGGATGACAGGAAGGTGAGCCAGCATCTACTGGGTGTGTCCAAGGCTTTGTCCTCTTAGCGTAATCGTGCGCGCATGTTACGCCAGCAAAAAAACGGCGTCAACACGCAACGAAACGCTAACCGGCATTAATTGCCTTCTGTTCAGTAAGGCTAGCAGATCGTTACAAAATAATTATATTTTTCTGAAAGTTATACTGTTTCCAGCCTGGCGTAAGCTGCCACCAGCCATTTGATCCCCTGCCCCTGGAATGCAACTTGTAGACGGCTATGCTCGCCACTACCTTCCAGGTTGACGATAGTACCTTCACCAAATTTGGCATGGCGAACGCGCTGGCCAAGTTTATAACCGGTATCATTTTCAGACATCGGCGTCCCCATCCGCTGATGGCTAACCGGGCGGCTCACCGTCGCGCGCAGGCGCACCTCTTCCACACAGTTTTCCGGCAGCTCACCAATAAAGCGTGATGGGCGGTGATAAACCTCTTTGCCGTACAGGCGGCGGGTTTCCGCGTAGGTCAGCGTCAGTTTCTGCATCGCTCGGGTCACGCCAACGTAGGCCAGACGGCGTTCTTCTTCCAGACGGCCACCTTCATCCAGCGACATCTGGCTTGGGAACATCCCTTCTTCCATGCCGACGATAAATACCTGCGGGAACTCCAGCCCTTTTGCCGAGTGCAGGGTCATTAATTGCACCGCGTCCTGCCAGGTATCCGCCTGGCCTTCCCCGGCTTCCAGCGCTGCATGGGAAAGAAACGCCTGCAACGGCATTAAATCTTCGTCTTCATCGTTGTAGCTGAACTGGCGCGTTGCCGTGACCAGTTCGTCTAAGTTTTCAATTCGCGTTTGGCCCTTCTCGCCTTTTTCCTGCTCATACATCATGCGCAGGCCAGAATCTTTAACCACGCGGTCGGTCTGTACGTGCAGCGGCATGTCGGCGGTTTCCTGCGCCAACGCGTCGATAAGCTCCATAAAGCGCTGTAATGCGCTGGCGGCGCGGCCCGCAAGTGCTTTTTCCTGCAATAACTCACGGCAGGCCTGCCACAGCGTCAACTGGCGGTCACGCGAGGTCTGGCGCACCACGTCCAGCGTCCGGTCGCCAATGCCACGCGTCGGCGTATTCACCACGCGCTCAAATGCGGCATCGTCATTACGGTTAGAGATCAAACGCAGATAAGAGAGTGCGTCTTTGATTTCCTGGCGTTCGAAGAAGCGCATACCCCCGTAAATACGGTACGGCATACTGGCCTGTAGCAGTGCCTCTTCCAGCACGCGCGATTGGGCGTTGCTGCGGTAGAGAATGGCGCATTGATCCAGCGCACCGCCGTTGTCCTGCCAGGTTTTGATGCGGTTAACCACAAAGCGCGCTTCGTCCAATTCATTGAACGCGCAGTACAGTGAAATCGGCTCGCCGTCAGCGCCATCAGTCCACAGTTTTTTGCCCAGACGCCCGTTGTTGTTTTCGATCAAGGCGTTGGCGGCACTGAGGATATTGCTGGTCGAGCGATAGTTTTGCTCCAGGCGGATAGTTTCCGCACCGGGGAAATCGTTGAGGAAGCGCTGGATGTTCTCCACCTGCGCCCCGCGCCAGCCGTAGATTGACTGGTCATCGTCGCCCACAATCATCACTTTGCCGGTGTCGCCCGCCAGCAGGCGAATCCAGGCGTACTGAATATTGTTGGTATCCTGGAACTCGTCGACCAGGATGTTGTTAAAACGTTCGCGATAGTGTTGCAGGATATGCGGCTTGTTGAGCCACAGCTCGTGCGCGCGCAGCAGCAGCTCGGCGAAATCCACCAGACCAGCGCGGTCACAGGCTTCCTGATAGGCCTGGTAGACTTTCTGCCAGGTCTGTTCAACCGGGTTACCGTAGCTTTGAATATGGTGCGGGCGCAGGCCTTCATCTTTCTGGCTGTTGATGTACCACATCGCCTGGCGCGGTGGCCATTGCTTCTCATCAAGGTTCATCGCCTTGATCAAGCGCTTCAGCAGACGCAGTTGGTCTTCGCTGTCGAGGATTTGGAAATCCTGCGGCAGATTGGCGTCCAGATGGTGCGCGCGCAGCAAACGGTGCGCCAGCCCGTGGAACGTCCCTACCCACATGCCACCCTGCGA
>JBOFJM010000484.1:0-2124 GCA_051656825.1 Kluyvera sp. | reverse complement strand
ATTCCCTGCTGAATATCCTGCTGGGCGTAGCGAGAGAAACGACCGCCATCGATGGCTTTCACCGCCACGCTAATTTCTGACGGCGAGCGGCTGCGACAAATAGAGTAACAGCGGCGTAATTCTTCCCCGCCGAGGCGGGCTTTCAGGGTCAGATGCTGACCTGGGCGAAAGGCATATTGCGTACGCAACGCCTCGGGAATGGCGAACGTGATCGTCACCGAATCACGGGTTTCCGGTTCAACGTTGGCCACGGTAAGCGAATGAAATGTTGTCATCGCAACCTCAAATACATTTAAAGTAATCAAAGGGTTCACGGCAGCTATCGCAGCGATACAGCGCTTTACAGGCCGTGGAACCGAATTCGCTAATCAGCGAGGTGTGAGTGCTGCCGCAACGTGGGCAAACCACATCCTCTGGCATCCCTGCGTGGCAGGCATGAGCCTGCGGCGGGCTGATGCCGTACTGGCGCAGACGCTCGCGGGCGTCCGGGTTCATCCAGTCGGTGGTCCACGGCGGGTCAAGTTGCAGCACGATGTGCACCGGCGTGTAGCCGTGCTCGCTCATCACCGCGCGAATTTCCCCCAGCAGGTGTTCGGTGGCTGGGCAGCCTGAGTAGGTTGGCGTGAAACCAATTACCCAGCCGTCGCCGTGGCGCTCGACGCGGCGAACCATACCGAGATCGGTAATGGTCAGCACCGGAACTTCCGGGTCAGGAATGGCGCTTAATAAGCCCCAGACGGTACGAACCTCTGCGGGGGCGATTGCGGCAAGACGTTGCATAGCCACCTCCAGTTACCACTGCTGGCCGGGATACGACCGTTGTAAATACTGCATTTCAGCCAGCATCGGGCCGAGATGTTCACTGTGTCGCCCCTGTTTGCCGCCGCTACGAAATGCGGCTTCCTGCGGAATACTGAGGCCGGAATCGAGCAGCGCGGTGTGCACCGTTGCCTGCCATTCGGCCTCTAATTCACGCGGGTCAACGGCAATGCCCTGTTCGGCAAGGCTGATCTCCAGCTCGTCGGCGAGGAATAGCTCGCCAGTGAAACGCCACAGGTTATCGACGGCCTGCTGCATCCGCCTGGCGGAGAGTTCGCTGCCGTTGCCCAGACGCTCCAGCCAGCCACGGCTAAAGCGTTGGTGGTAGCGCACCTCTTTCTGCCCTTTGGCGGCAATGGCGGCGATTTGCGCATCGCGGCTGTACACCAGGCGGCTAAACAGCGCCACGTGCCAGACATCAATAAAGAACTGGCGAGCGATGGTGTCGGCGAAATTACCGTTGGGTTGTTCCACCAGCAGCAGGTTGCAGAACTGGCGCTCGTCACGGGTAAAGGCCAGCGTGTCTTCATCGCCGCTGCCAGAAAGTTCTGCCGCATAGCTGAGGAAGTTGCGCGCCTGGCCTAACAGGTCGAGGCCGATATTGGCCAGCGCGAGGTCGATTTCCAGCTCTGGCGCATGACCGCACCACGCGCCTACACGCTGAGCCAGCACCAGGCCGTTATCGCCCAGACGCAGGGCATAGGTTGCAACGGGATTCAGGTTATTCATCGTTGCCTCACATATGTTCCAGGCCATCCGGCACGCTGTAGAACGTGGGATGACGGTAGATTTTGCTCTCCGCCGGGTCGAAAAATTCACCACGTTCTTCTGGCTGAGAGGCGACTATCTCGCTGGCTTTCACCACCCAGATTGAGCAGCCTTCGCTGCGGCGGGTATAGGCATCGCGGGCATTTTCCAGCGCCATTTGGTCGTCGGCAGCGTGCAGGCTGCCAACGTGACGGTGCGACAATCCCTGTTTGCTACGGACAAACACTTCGTACAACGGCCAGTATGTTTTGCTCATTTTTCTCTCCTTACGCCGCGTTGCGGGCCTGTTGTTTTTGGCCATGAGCCAGCGCGGCTTCGCGCACCCATGCGCCCTCGTCCCAGGCCTTGCGCTTGGCGCTCAGGCGTTCGTGGTTACATACGCCACGCCCGCTGATGACCTCGTTAAATTCTTGCCAGTCAATCTCGCCAAAACGGTAGTGACCGGTAATTTCGTCAAACTGAAGATCGGCGTCCGGCACAGTCATACCGAGGATTTCCACCTGCGGCACGGTGTTGTCCACAAAGCGCTGACGCAGT
>JBOFJM010000483.1:0-5940 GCA_051656825.1 Kluyvera sp. | reverse complement strand
GAGCGGCCTGGTTTGTTGATGCTGCTGGCGACGGTGGGAGCGTTTGTCGCCATTGGTCTGTTTGCGTTAATGCCACATTGGGCGCTGGGGATGGTGTGTCTGGCGCTGTTCGGTTGGTTGAGTGCGGTGAGTTCGCTGTTGCAGTACACCTTGATTCAAACCCAGACGCCAGAGGCGATGTTGGGGCGAATCAATGGCCTGTGGACGGCGCAGAACGTCACCGGCGATGCCATTGGCGCGGCGCTGTTAGGTGGGCTTGGGGCGATGTTGACGCCGGTGGCTTCGGCGAGCGTGAGTGGGTTGGGTTTGGTGATTATCGGTTTGCTGCTGCTTCTGTTGTTGGTGACGTTACGCCGTTTTCGTCAGACGCCACCTGAGGCGGCCTGATGCCGGATGGCGACGCAAAGCGTCTTATCCGGCCTACCCAAACCCCGTAGCCGCCCCCAGCAATGCCAAACCCCGTAGGCCGGATAAGGCGTTAGCCGCCATCCGGCAATACGCGGATTTAACCAAAAAGCTCGGCGAGGCGTTGTAATACGCGGGTCGCGCTGTAGTAGTCAAGACGGAAGGTTTCCGTACCCAGCGCATAGACATGGCGATTTTTTACCGCCGGAAGATGCGCCAGCAGCGGGTTGGCGTAAATCGCATCGACGTCTTTTTGGTCACCGGCAAACAGGAACAGGCTCTCGCCGTTGAGGCCGGTCGCCAGGTTTTCACCACCAAGCTGGATGATGTCGTGGCGTTTACCCTGGCTTTGGCTGGCCTGAAGGTTGGCTGGTAGCGTGGCTAGCACAAAGCCTAACTGCTCAAGAAATTGCCCCTGGGCAGACTCGTTCGTCCACAGGTTGGCGCTGTGCGCGGCAGCGGTGTACACCAGCGCGCTTACCGGCTGTGGTGGCAGTTTAATCTGCTGTTTCACCGCCGCCAGTTGCTTATTAAACTCGGCAATACGCGCGCTCGCCTGCGCTTCCTGACCGGTGATTTCGCCCAACTGAGTCAGCAGCGCCTGCCAGCTTTTATCGTCGTAGTTGATGATAAGCGTCGGGGCGATAGTTGAGAGCTGGTCGTACAGCGCCAGCGCTGAATCGCCGCCGGTTGCGCTTATCAAAATCAGGTCTGGCATTTGTGCGGCAACGGCCTCGGCGCTGGGTTCACCGATATACAGGCGAGCCAGTTTGCGCGCTTTGGCAACGTCGCCCCATTGGCGCAAAAAGCCCTGCGCGTCGGCGACACGGTTGTTGGGCGTGGTGGCGCCGCTGGCGATAACCGGCGCGTCAATCGCTAGCAGGGAACCGGTTAGCGTCACGCTGGTGGAGACGATGCGGGTAGGTTTGTGCTCCAGCGTGTGTACGCCGTGGCTGTCGGTTATCTGGCGCGGCCATTCGGCGGCCTGGGCTGAGGATAATCCTAAAACGCTGAAGCCGGCGATCAGTGCCGCAGTGCGCCACAAGGTGGAGAGATTCACAGATAAGTGTCCTGGTTATGGTTGGTTAATGCTTCTCATTTTCAGCTATTGTTTGCGATCGATGCAAGCCCCCAACGGGCGCGCGGCAAAACAACCTCAGGGCGATGGCGTTTCTATTAAGCACAAGATGCTGCTTTGCGCGGTTGACATGCACCGCATTTGCTTTTAGCTTACCGAACCAAAATATAAATGATAATTATTCGTAATACCTTTATTGTTTTTGTGGAGGATGATATGGAAACGTCACTGGCCGCAGATGCACATCAGCATCAGGCTACGCTCTCGGCAGACAGCTTTTTCTTTATGTCGCCGTTCCGCAGCTTTACTACTTCGGGCTGCTTCCAACGCTTCACCTGTCCCGCTGAAGGGGGACAGGCCGCAGACAGCGCTTTTCAACAGCAGTTGGCGGCGGCTTTTGCTGCGGCGAAAGCGGCAGGCATTGCTAATCCGGTGATGGTGGGGGCTATCCCATTCGACACCCAGCAGCCTTCTGCGCTGTTTATCCCTGAGCGCTGTGAAACGTTTTCTCGCACCGCCAAACAACAGTCATCGCGCTATCACGCCTCGCGTGAGCCGCTGGCGGTGACCGCACGTCAGGAGATCCCTGAATATCCGGTGTTCCTCGATATGGTTGCCCGTGCGGCGGCGCTGACGGCAACGCCGGAGGTCGATAAAGTCGTGCTGTCCCGGCTGGTTGATATCGATGCCGACCGCCCGCTGGACAGCGGCGCATTGCTGGAGCGTCTGGTGGCGCAAAACCCGGCAAGCTTTAACTTCCACGTTCCGCTGCCCGATGGCAGTGTGCTGCTTGGCGCAAGCCCGGAGCTGCTGTTGCGCAAAGAGGGCGAGCATTTTAGCTCGCTGCCGCTTGCCGGTTCTGCGCGCCGTCAGCCTGACGATGTGCTGGACAGAGAAGCGGGCAACCGTCTGCTGGCCTCGGAAAAAGACCGCCACGAACATGAACTGGTCACCCAATCGATGCAGCGTACGTTAGCGCCGCGAAGCCTTTCGCTGTCGCTGCCGGAAACCCCGCAATTAATTACGACGCCAACGTTATGGCATCTGGCGACCCCAATCGAAGGGCAGGCGAAAGCGACTGAAAACGCACTGACGCTGGCCTGTTTGCTGCACCCAACCCCTGCGCTGAGCGGTTTCCCGCATCAGGTGGCAAAGCAGTTGATTGCGGAGCTGGAACCGTTCGAGCGTGACCTGTTCGGCGGTATTGTCGGCTGGTGTGATGCGGAAGGTAACGGTGAGTGGGTGGTGACGATTCGCTGTGCGCGGGTGAACGCTAATCGCGTTCGCCTGTTTGCCGGAGCGGGCATTGTACCTGCGTCGTCGCCGGAGTCTGAATGGCGTGAAACCGGCGTCAAACTCTCCACCATGCTGAATGTATTCGGCCTGCATTAAGGAATCATCATGACCGTGGAATTTACCCGCTGGCCGGATGCGCTGGCGGCTCGCTATCGAGAAAAGGGCTACTGGCAGGATTTGCCGCTCACTGACATGCTGACGCGCCACGCGCAGAGCGAGGCGATTGCCGTGATTGATGGCGAACAGCAGGTGAGCTATCGCCAGTTGAACCAGTCCGTCGATAACCTCGCCGCTGTGCTGCAACGCCAGGGGCTAAAGCCCGGCGAAACGGCGCTGGTGCAGTTGGGCAATGTTGTTGAATTTTATATTACCCTGTTTGCGCTGCTGAAAATCGGCGTTGCGCCGGTGAATGCGCTGTTCAGCCATCAGCGTAGTGAGCTTAATGCCTATGCTGACCAAATTGCTCCCGCCGCACTGATTGCCGACCGTAGCCATGCGCTGTTTGGCGACGACGCTTTCCTCAATACGTTTTGCGATCAGTACCGCTCGCTGCGGGTGGTGTTACTGCGCAAAGGCGAGGGCGACCACGCGCTGGAGGCGGCTATCGCTCGCCCGGCAGAAGGGTTTGTGGCGACGCCAACGGCGGCAGATGAAGTGGCCTTTTTTCAGCTTTCTGGCGGCAGTACCGGCACGCCGAAACTGATCCCACGAACCCACAATGATTATTACTACAGCATTCGCCGCAGTAATGAGATTTGCCGTTTTGATAGCCACACGCGCTACCTGTGTGCGATTCCGTCGGCGCATAACTACGCCATGAGTTCACCGGGGGCGCTGGGCGTTTTTCTGGCGCAAGGTACGGTCGTGTTGGCGGCTGACCCTAGCGCGACGCTCTGTTTCCCGTTAATCGAAAAGCATCAGGTCAACGTGGCGGCGCTCGTGCCACCGGCGGTGAGCCTGTGGCTTCAGGCGATTCAGGAGTGGGGCAGCAATGCGCAGTTACAGTCTTTGACGCTACTGCAAGTGGGCGGTGCGCGGCTTTCGGCGACGCTGGCGGCGCGAATTCCGGCGGAAATTGGCTGCCAGTTGCAGCAGGTGTTTGGCATGGCTGAAGGGCTGGTGAACTACACCCGCCTTGATGATCCGCTGGAGAAAATTCTCAATACCCAGGGCTACCCCATGTGCCCGGACGATGAAGTGTGGGTCGCGGATGAAAACGGTAATCCGCTGCCGCGCGGCGAGGTTGGGCGTTTGATGACGCGTGGCCCGTACACCTTCCGTGGTTACTACAAAAGCCCGCAGCACAATGCCAGCGCCTTTGATAAAAACGGTTTTTATTGTTCCGGCGATCTGATTGCTATCGATGCCGAAGGCTATATCACCGTGCAGGGGCGCGAGAAAGATCAGATTAACCGTGGGGGTGAAAAAATCGCCGCCGAAGAGATTGAAAACCTGCTGTTGCGCCACGAGGCGGTGGTTCATGCGGCGCTGGTCAGCATGGAAGACAGCCTGCTGGGCGAGAAAAGTTGCGCCTATCTGGTAGTGAAAGAGCCATTGCGTGCCGTGCAGGTGCGCCGTTTCCTGCGTGAACAGGGCGTGGCGGAGTTTAAGCTGCCGGATCGCGTCGAATGCGTAGAGCAATTGCCGCTGACTCACGTTGGTAAAGTCGATAAAAAACAATTACGTCAGTGGCTGGCTACCCGCTCGCTGGCCTGAAGGAGAGAACAAAATGGCGATTCCAAAATTACAGGCTTATGCGCTGCCGACGGCGCTGGATCTGCCTGAGAATAAAGTTAACTGGGCGTTTGAACCGAAGCGCGCCGCGCTGCTGATTCACGATATGCAGGAGTATTTCCTCAATTTTTGGGGCGAAAACAGCGAGATGATGGCGACCGTGGTGGCGAACATCGCCGCCCTGCGCGACTTCTGCAAAAAGAGCGGTATTCCGGTGTATTACACCGCGCAGCCCAAAGAGCAGAGCGATGAAGACCGCGCGCTGCTTAACGATATGTGGGGGCCTGGGCTGACCCGTTCGCCAGAGCAACAGCAGGTGATTGCCGCGCTGGCGCCGGATGAAAACGACACCGTGCTGGTGAAATGGCGCTACAGCGCATTCCACCGTTCGCCGCTGGAAACGATGCTCAAAGAGAGCGGGCGTGACCAACTGATTATCACCGGTGTGTATGCACACATCGGTTGTATGACGACCGCAACCGACGCATTTATGCGCGATATTCAGCCGTTTTTTGTCGCCGATGCGCTGGCGGATTTCAGCCGTGACGAGCATTTAATGTCGCTGAAATATGTTGCCGGACGTAGCGGGCGCGTGGTCATGACGGATGAGCTGTTGCCTGGCGTACCTCACAGTAAAGCGGCGCTGCGTGCGCTGGTGCTGCCGTTGTTGGATGAGTCTGACGAGCCTTTAGACGACGAAAATCTGATTGATTACGGCCTGGATTCGGTACAGATGATGGCGCTGGCGGCGCGTTGGCGGAAAGTGCATGGCGATATTGATTTCGTGATGCTGGCGAAAAAACCTAGCATTGACGCCTGGTGGGCGCTGCTTTCCCGCGAGGTGAAATAATGGCCGGATGGGATTTTAGCGGACAAAACGTCTGGGTGACTGGCGCGGGAAAAGGCATTGGTTACGCCACCGCGCTGGCCTTTGCCGAAGCGGGGGCGCGTGTCACGGGTTTTGATTTAGCTTTTGATGGTGGCGATTATCCGTTTGCCACCGAAGTGCTGGACGTTGCTAACGCCGGGCAGGTGGCGCAGACGTGTGAGCGCCTGTTAGACAACACCGATCGTCTGGACGTGCTGGTTAATGCGGCGGGCATTTTACGCATGGGGGCGACGGATGCGCTTAGTCAGGCCGACTGGCAGCAGACTTTTGCGGTCAACGTGGGCGGTGCGTTTAACCTGTTCCAGCACACGATGGCGCAATTTCGTCGCCAGCAGGGCGGGGCGATTGTGACGGTGGCATCAGACGCCGCACACACGCCGCGCATTGGCATGAGCGCTTATGGCGCATCGAAAGCCGCGCTGAAAAGCCTGGCGCTGACCGTCGGGCTGGAGCTTTCGAGCGCCGGTGTGCGCTGTAATATTGTGTCGCCGGGTTCAACCGATACCGATATGCAGCGTGTGCTGTGGCTGAACGATGA
>JBOFJM010000482.1:0-6817 GCA_051656825.1 Kluyvera sp. | reverse complement strand
CCGGAAGAGGCCAGTCGCCATCACCCTGAGCTGCACCTGTACCTTTTTGGGTTCCCATGATGATACGTTCTCTATTCCGGATATAACATTTTGCTCAATGAAGAAATCAAACCGAGATTTCTAATCCTTCATGGGCAAGCTCAATGGTTTCAACCGCCACTTCATTACTGTCCGATTTTAAATCGGTGCCAGTAATTTTAGTGGGCCAGGCATTTTTTAACTTCCAGCTCATTACTGGCGCGCCGCTTTCATCTAATAGGTTTATGGTGACGGCCGTTCGGGCGATGGTGTTCATTTTGATCTTCGAATACCATGTGTAGAACTTATTATCACTTTTAAAAATACCTTTCTTCAGCGTGACGTTACCGCTTTTTATTAATCCAGGCATTTTTATAGTCGAAAATACCGGGCTATTACCCGCGCGATATTCGATAGGTTGTGATTCTAAATCAAGTCCAGATACTTCTTGAAAGGCTGAAACCATTCCAGCGCCAGCGCCGCCATCCCATTTCACTTCGAAATGAAATTTCGGCATCGGCCATACGGTTTCGGATTGAGCTGAGCTGTCATCTGCCATGGGAGTCTCCTGAAAAACTATGCACGTTATATTCGACTATATGGAAGGCTAACCACACATTAATGCAGAGGTCAGTCTCTATGATTCCTGCATCTTTTGCTGGAAAGTGATTTCGATAAATTCCGCAGGTCGAACCATAGCGACCAACACGGTAATACGCAGAATACCTTCCAGAATATCGTTCCCAGTCATTGTTTTACCTAGACCGACGCTCACATTGTAAGCCTCACCTGGTGTTGAACCTGCTAATCCGCCTCGTTTCCAGATACCGTACAGGAAGTTACCCAACATGCTTTCCATAGAAACCCAAGTGTTGGCGACATTAGGCTCAAAAACATACGCTTTTGAAGCAAGCTTAATGGACTCTTGTAACATAATCATCGTGCGTCTGACGTTGATATAACGCCAGTCTAAACTGTTGCCATCCAGCGTTCTGGCTCCCCAGACTAATGTGCCTTCACCGATAAATGGCCGAATCGCGTTGATCGATTTACCCTGGGTCGTGACGTTCAAATCTTCTTGCTCATCATCGCTGATATTAACGGTTGGAGAAATCACCGCATTGACGCTGACGTTGGCTGGGGCTTTCCATACACCGCGAGAGTTATCGACCATGGTATAAATACCGGCCATCGCCGCAGATGGGGGGAGGATATTTTGCTGGAATTTAATGTCCGCCATAATGGTTTGATATAACGGACTCATATTCGACAGGATCTTATGTAGCAGCACGGCATCGGGTCTTGATATATCACTGCTCAATTTAGCCACTTCGTCGAGCATCGCCTGTTTGCGTGTTGCCCTCAGTTTATTGCCGCCTGTGCTTAGCTCCTCTTCCGAAAGGCCTTCTAAGTCGCTGAACATTGCCGCGATCTCACCATTCAGTAATTCTGCCAGCTTATCCACATTGCTGATGTTGAGGAAACTGACGTCGCTGTCTTGCACGATTGAGGTGTTGAGCCACGGATAATAGGCGGAGGAGTAATCGAGATAATTAGTGCCCAGTTTAGAACGGAAGTTTTCAATACAGTCACCATCAGGATGCTGACGGTCTTTGTAGCCGTTCCAGATATCCAGGATAGCAATGCGGTTTTTCATCTTGCCGCCGCAATGGCCGAGCATGGCCTGCTCGACGTTAATGCAATCATCTTCTGCCAGTTGTATTGCTTCAGGGATAAGCAACATGGTGGGTTCAGCTTCTTTAATCAGAGGCGCAATACCGCCTTTTAATGCTCCGGCATCGATATCGTCGCTATAATTACCGACTGAAACGATATAACAAGGGCCACCACCATTTTGAAAGAAAAAGAGCATACTGTAATAAAGATGATGGCGGGTGTTTGACTGAGTTATCTGGTAGGTTTTTCCTGACTGTTTGAATGCTTCTCTGGTATTGGCATCGGGAGTTGTACCGATTTCGGATATTTAAAATAAATGTTGAGGCTCGCCACCGAAATATTGACGGTACTCCGACATCGAAGTAATACGCCATCCTTGATTGCTTAATGATTTACCGCCGTTATCAGCTTTTTCTGTATATCCAATAAATGCGGGAACCGCAGTGGCAACTTCAACAACTGAATTCGGGAATGCATTCTGCTCAACAATATATACGCCAGGTGTTTTCATTACGCCCATAGTTTGGACCTTCATGTAATTGATTGGCAACCATGCCCCACTGTTAACACACAGGAAAAAGCACTGTTAAGAAAGGCATTCAATAAAAAACTTTCGGACTAGCAATGGATATATCTGGTATAACGTCTGCTGTGTTTTCTGTCAACTGTCAATGTTGAGAAATTCTAGCTACATTTTACATATTTACCAGTAGGCGATGCGGACAGTAGTCTGGCCTGATGGTTAGACAAAATATATCATTTTAATTCTTTGATAATAATGGATAAGTTCTTTCTTCATTGATGGTGAGAAATTTTATCATGGCATAAAATTGCCCCGTGCCAGCGACGTAACGGAAAAAGAACACAACAGCTTATCCTGATACCGATAACCCAGTATCATTGCGTTTCTCCTGACCTGGCATTCCCATATAAAGTCATGCGCCCACCAACATTTTTTAGCGAGTTATTACGTTTTTTTTTAACGCTGCGTACATAAAATTTCATGATTTATACCCATCGATACGTATCCAAAATTTATTCAATCATTGCCACGTTATGGGCTTTTGTACGATTTATATAAAAAACGTATATGTCACAGTTTTATCAGTTGACATAGAGATGAGCGATAGATTTTTTTATGCCATTGGTGATAAATGTTGAAACATTGTCTGGCGTTGGATAAGGAAGCGATTTAATAATAACGTTCTTATCATCTGACAGTGAGAAGGGGGCAGAATAAATTTCCCTTAAGGCTATTGGATCGTTGGACATAAAAAACCTTGCCGTCTTATTGGCGAGTATTTCATGTTCTTGTTCTGTAAATGAGTGGGCAATGTTGAGATTTTTTTTACCGGATAACGAAAATATATAATATTTCCAATAGGCCGAGATGCTGCTGAATCGAACAATGATCGATTTTTTTTCTAAGGTGAGGTGGCGCTTTGGAAGAGTGATAGTGAATATACCGATTAAATTTTTGTTATAGATGGCAGCGCCATTTAACCGATTTATATCAACCCAATCCTCTGCGTTGATATCCAGCGTTGGGCTGTCGGTAAACACGGCATTTATCGTTGAAATATCGAAGGTGTTGGGCATTTTTGTGATGTTTCTGATGGCGGGATCAGCACTCATAAAATTGAACCTTAAGGTAAATTCATCAGTTAAATTGGCTAAATCGCTAAACTGTTCGGTATCGACTATCAGTTGTGTAAACCCTCGCGTTGATCTCAGTAAAATGTTGTATCGCCTGAGTAACAATGCTGTTTCCCGATCGGGGATGAGATCAAAGGGGGCTAATTCATTACTGCTTGCGTTGTAGTAATCATGCAAAACACTAATCGCTAAGATTGATTGATAGTCTGCCATTTAAATTTCTCTCTTTGCTGTGGTGATGTCTGACAAATGGATGTTACCCGCCTGAGACAGAATCGATTCACTATCCGGTATCAGTGCTCGCACACGATAAATACACGAAGGTAGGTAGTGCGAGCCGAATATTCCCCACATGTGGTTCAATTGTTCACCCGGTATGGACTCCAGTTCCATGTTAAGTTGCTCAATGTTTTTCGGCAGATCGGGGGAGTTTTGTCGATTGAAACTGTTATGACGGTTGAAGAAAGCAAGGAAATGGGAAAGCACTTTTAATCCGTCAGAATAATGGTTTGTACTAAAGTTAGCCGCGACGGTTACTGTCATGGTGATAAAAAGCGGTTGTGATGATATGGCTGCCCTGGTGTTATTGGTGTGGTAATCCTGGCGGTAACTCTTTGAAAATGAGTCTTTTTCGATATTGCTAAGGAAAATGAGGATCTTATTTTGAATTTTAGACGCTTTTGAGCCATCGAGGTCTGTTGGTGGGGAGACAATTACCAGATCATCAGTTAAATCAAAGACGTTTTTAGCGGATTGGTTCATCCTTTCTTTTAAGTAATCGAGGCATAGATCTAGCATGAGATGCTCCTGATTAAGAACAGAAAATGACTTTCTGAATGCGGATTTATAGCTATAACGCATTTGTCTAAGGTTTTACAACCTTTTACGATTTTATCCAGGAATCAATCATAGAGTGATGTTCGGCCTGGGCCGCGCCTGAAAATGAGATGTCTATTATACTGAACTCGGCATATACGCTTTTAGCAGAAATATCGCTAAAGGATTGGTATTCTTTTCATCTATCCACTAAAGTCACATTGCAACTGTAGAACCTTGGTTGGTTAAAAAAGGAAAATGCGCAGTTAACAGAAAAACAATCTACCTCTTTTTAAATCTTTAGCGATTGAAAACATCTTTCAGCCATATTGTTATAAGAAATAAAAGAAAACTCATATCAACTGATGAGGATAAATCAAGAGGGTTGAGATATGTATAAACAACTTGAAAAGACGAAAAAGAATAAAAGTAAAACGGTTGATAACTCTGTCGCTCAAAAGAAAAACAATGACAAACAAGGGGTTGGGCTTGTAGATAATCGACCTGAATTTATGTCTCAAAGAAAGCTGCAAGAAATTGGGAATAGCGTCGCATTAGGTACTAAGACACAATTGAAGAGTAAAGAGCACTCCTATGGGTGTGGTTGCCCGTCCTGCACGAATAGCCATCAGCCTTTACAAGCCAAAAAAATATTGAGTAGTGGAATTGTTCAGCGAGTCACCACCGTTTCAATTGAAGATAAATTCGGTAAGAATGCCAGTGGTCAAAGTGGTAATGAGAGTTCTACTCGACGTATTTTTAACAAATGGCCAGCACTCAGCAATAGTTTTGAAAGTCATGTGCATTCCGTAGATATGCCGGTACTTGATGAAGACGGGAAGGAGACGGGCGGTACTTATCCGCGGAATAGGTATATGTGTGCAGAACCCAATGCGTTATCGTCTTTATTAAACAAGTATGACGCTGTGGAGCATCCTTTAAATAATGACTGGCTTGCCGATGTTGAGTTTCCTGAACTAGCTATTGATAATAAAACAGGTCAAAAGATAAAACCATGTCCTGTTTGTTCGCAGTGGGTTTCAGATATTGCACCAATGAAAATTAAAGGTCTTGATGGTGGTTCGTTTACCAACGAGACTCAACAAGAGCATAAGAAAGAGCTTGCCCGCCAGGAGCATCTCCGACAAGAGCAAGAGGACGAAAAGGCTCAGGAAAAAGAACGCAAAAAACAGGAGCGGCAGGGTGCTCAGAATGCGCAGGAGGCTAAACTGGAGGTGATACAAGAAATACAAAAAATTGATGCTATGACTATATTTAAATTGATAGATTACATTCCTGATGATGTCGCTACAGAATGGGGGATTTATAAAAAGAAGAAAGAGGTAAACGTGGTGAATTTGAAGGGTTTTACTGATGACTGTATTTCAAGATGGATAGCAGGGTTAAGTACAACCGATGTCAATGTGATTAAATTATATAAAAAATTCAAGGATGATGATGGTTTTAAAAATGATTTCAATGAATGGGCGAAGAGGGATTTAGTCTAAAGGAAAAACCATAGTAAAACGTAAATAATTAAAATGGTTCTATCTCGCTCGTTATAATGGAAAACGATTTCCGGTTTTTCAGCTATCAGCCGGTACTGTTCCCGCGTCAGGTTATTCCGGGATTTATGTGACCGTTCGCTGTTATCTTTCGTCAACCCGCGATCTGTCATTTTCCGCGTTTTATTCAGGGTTCTGCACAGATAAAAATCCACTCTCCCGTCCAGTACCCGGGGCGACCACCCGATTTGGTGTCCCCCGGGAACCCAATCCTGGTGTCTCCCCTAATGCATCCGTTTAAGTAAACGGTGTTAACGCGTCGGCGTGGATTCTTTGACCTTCAGAAAAAGCATCGTCTTATCGTGTCATGGCGCGACGGGGGATTCCGGCCGACAGCGCTCACGTTATGAACACCGCTCCCAGACCAGTTCGCCGGTTTGCATCACGTTATTCATCAAGATGGGCGGCGTAGATAAATGTAGTTTTCCGTCTTCAAATCTGAAATAGCGCAACTGTTCGCCATCAATCCAGTTGGGGAAAAGACTGCCTTCCACAAAATGGCTGATCGTCTGTTTTTCGACATCAAGTTGATAGCGCCCGAAGTAACAGACTGAAGAGGTATAGGCCTCTCTTATCTCTTTATCGGTGGCCGTTGCCTGATCCCCCTGGCTAAAAGCGGTACGACCGGCGCGATACAGCTGTGCGCTCATCCCGCCATCCACATCATAATGCAGCCTGCCCACCACTCGGGGACCCAGCGGATAAAGGATATTGCCATCGCTTAATTTGAATTCTGACGACACTAAACGCCAACTGCCGAGAAACTGAGAAACGGTTATCATATGAGATCCTTTTTTGCTGTCAGAGAAAAACCACAAGTCATAATGTTTTCAACCAGTTTTGAATCTGGCTGGCGGTGGTATTGGCATGTTGATGGATCATGGAAAAATGATCCCCCGGGACATCTATTTTAGCCTGCGCCTCGGGCCATTGGGCTTGCCAGCTTTCACGATGGGAGTGTGGCAGGCCAGGTAAAGGCGCCTGAGCCCGCAGGAAAAGCGTTGGGGTGGTGGTCGTGGGCAAAGGCGAGTCGGTTAATAATCTTTGATACCATGAAGCGGCGATTATCTGGTCATCCGCAGGGG
>JBOFJM010000481.1:0-3485 GCA_051656825.1 Kluyvera sp. | reverse complement strand
AGCTTATTAATAGCCCTGTGTTGAGAATGCGTGTTAACGGACGCGGTGCTAATAGTGATGCCAAGGGCGAAGTTGGCGATATATTCATCCAGGAAAAAGTAGGTACTTATGTTGCTTTAACATTCAATATTAGCGCTTTTTCTGATAACAAATTCTGGAGTATGAATGCCAGCACGGGGGAAACCTTCTCCCCCCTTGGGGCTCTCGCGGTTCAGGGGTCGGACGTTCGTATCAAATATAATTTTACCCCGCCAAAAATCGGCGCATGGAAACGCGTAGAAGCAATCGGCATCTGCGAATATATGTATAACGGAGGTACCATCCCGCAGCGCGGTTTTCTGGCGCAACAGATGGGTGAAGTTGATGAGATGTATGTATTCGAATCACCTGTCTCTACCGCGAAAGACGCGGACGGTAACGCATTCAACATTCTGAACGTCAATGACCGTGCAGTAATGGCGGATATGATTATCGTCATTCAGGAGCTACAGAAGAAAGTCACAGACCTGGAAGCACTGGAGGGGAATAAGGTGGCATCTGGTAGTTAATGTGAGGTGGCAGCGGTCTGTCGTATGCAAGCGCAGGATGCTGGCTGGATCCGACGTAAGGGGAAGTTGACGGGGCATCCATGGGGCAAAAAAATTAGCGCAAAACAACTCAAAACCGGTGAAGGTGGTGATT
The DNA here is from genome assembly GCA_051656825.1 of Kluyvera sp. GTDB lineage: Bacteria > Pseudomonadota > Gammaproteobacteria > Enterobacterales > Enterobacteriaceae > Kluyvera. Next base: position 2,804 of record JBOFJM010000481.1, on the reverse strand, counting down.
CGTCTTGCGCTAATGCTTTGTGGGGCATGAGTGGGACACATTTGTGATGATAATCTTGGGTGACTTTGGTAACTGCTAACGTTATCCGACCATAACCATCTGTTTTGTGGTGCGCTCTTGGACGATATTAGTCGATTATTAAAAATACACGCTCATATGAAGCGTTACCAAATGTTGGTGCTGGCGAGCGAGCGCAATAAAAACTCGTTGCAGGGCATTAACGACATGGCTGTGATGCGCGCCGACGCGGGGCTAAGCTCTGACTCGGACGAGCTACAGGCACAGTCGCGTATTGCGGGGGTGAATGCCACTCAGGCGCAATATACCTCGCAGATGCAGTCCGCGCAGGCTTACCTGTCGGTTTTGACCGGCATTAAAGCCGAAACGCTGCCGGATTTGCCGCAATCACTGTTGCAGCAAAAAATCACCCTCCAGTCTTTCCCCTATTCCACCAATAACCTGGTGCGCAGCGCGCAGTCACGCCAGCAGGCGGCGGCGGAGCGTATTCGCCAGGCCGAAGCGCAGCATTGGCCGACGCTCTCGGTGCAGGCCGGACGCACGCGTTATCAAAGCAGTAGCAGCGGTAACTACTGGGATGACCAGGTCCAGTTTGTGGTCAGCGCGCCTATCTATCAGGGCGGGGCGGTCAGCGCCCGTGTGGACGCCGCCGAAAGCGACCGCGCCAGCGCACAGGCGGGCATCGAGTCGAGCAAACTTGATATCAACCAGAAAGCCGCCACGGCATGGGCCGACCTTTCCGGCGCACAGTTGCGCGAGCAGGCGGGGGAGCAACAAAAAGTCAGTGCCAATCGGGCGCGGGTGGTGTACCGCGATGAGTACAAGCTCAGCAAGCGCAGCCTGAACGATTTACTCAGCGTTGAGCAGGATGTTTTCCAGGCCGAAGTGGCGGAAATTACCGCTCGCTATGACGCCTGGGATGCGGCAGTGCGCTACGCGGCAGCGGCAGATAATTTGCTCGATATGTTGGGGATTGAACGCAGCCAGACTATCGGTGATACCGTCCCTGTAGTAGTTAAGACCCAGGAGAAGTTATGCAACAGACGACATCAGAGAGTTGGGTCAATGTAATGGTGCGCGCTGCGGGGTGTTTTGGTTTACCGGTGGAACCTCTGGCTGTTAGCCAGCAGATGCGCTGGTTTGAATCACTGCCACTGGCGCAGCGCCTGGAACGGCTAAGCCATCTTGTCGGGCTTCAGATTCGTATTACGCCAAAAGCGAAAGTGCGCTGGAGCTCGCAAAATATGCCGATCATTGCACAGGTTGAAAGCGGCGAGTTGCTGCTACTTGAGAGGCTGGACGCAGAAGGCATCGTGACCTATTGGGTCATTGATAATGGTGAACTGGTTCGCGAGGAGCCGCTTGAAGAACTCAAAGAACGGCTGCTGGATTCGGTGGTATTGCTTGGGATTGCCGATCGGGGCCGCGATTCGCGCATCGATGAGTTTACCCGCCCGTGGGAAGAACACTGGTTCTGGAAGCATTTTCGCCACAGCGGCAGAAAACTGGCTGAGATCTCGCTGGCGTCGGTGCTGGGTAACGTGCTGGCGCTGGGCGGGATTTTATTCTCCACCCAGGTTTACGATCGCGTGATCCCCGCGCAGTCATTTCCTACGTTATGGGTGCTGTTTGTGGGCGTTTTGCTTGCTGCGGTGATGGAGTTTTCCATCCGTCTGGCGCGTACGCATATCTCCGACATTATGGGTAAGCATATCGACCTGCGCGTTTCGTCGATGTTTTTTGCCCGCGCGCTAGCCATTAAGAATGACGCGCGGCCAAAATCGACCGGCTCGTTTATCTCACAGCTTCGTGAAATCGACCAGGTGCGTGAACTGTTAACCTCAACCACCGTTGGCGCGGCGATGGATATGCCGTTCGTACTGCTGTTTTTGCTGATTATGGCGGCGGTTGGCGGGCCGTTGGTGATTATTCCAATTATTGCTATTCCGTTGATTATTATTCCTGGCCTGCTGGTGCAATGGCCGATGGCGCGGCTTGCCAAAGAGGGGATGCGCGAAAGCGCCATTCGTAATGCGGTGCTGGTGGAAGCCATTGAAGGGATTGAAGATATCAAAGCGTTGCAGGCCGAGCCTTATTTCCAGCGCCAGTGGGAACACACTCACGCGGTGGGCGCATCGATAGGGATGAAGCAGCGTGTGTGGGGCGCGCGCCTTAGCGGCTGGGCCTCCAGCGTTCAGCAAATTACCTACGGCGGGATGCTGGTGCTGGGCAGTTATCTGGTGCTGGACGGCTCCATCACCACCGGGACGATGGTGGCCTGTAGCTTGTTGTCCTCGCGAACCATTGCGCCGTTAATGCAACTGACAATGGTCTTTTCTCGCTGGCAACATGCTAAATCGGCGATGACCGGGCTGAATGAGTTGCTGAAAAAACCGTTGGATAAAGAAGCCGATAAACGAATGGCGCACTGTCCGGTATTGGCGGGCCATTATCAGGTCCAGCAAATGCAGTACAGCTATGACGTTGAAAAAGGTGAACAGGCGTTGAATATCGAAGGGCTGGAAATTAAGCCTGGCGAACGCGTCGCCATCCTCGGGAAAACGGGCGTGGGGAAATCGACGTTGCTGCGTTTGCTGTCAGGGCAGGTACAGGCGACCAAAGGCAAAATTATTATTGATGGCGTGGATATCGCGCATATCGACCCTGGCGACGTGCGGCGGCAGATTGGCTACTTATCGCAGGATTCACGGCTCTTTTTTGGCACTCTGCGGCAAAACTTGATGCTCGGTCATCCACATGCGACTGACGCCGAGCTGATTCAGGCG
>JBOFJM010000480.1:0-2888 GCA_051656825.1 Kluyvera sp. | reverse complement strand
TGAATCATCAAGGGCAGTTGACCAAACGTCCGTTCCACATTGAAGTGGCACAACAGCAGGATGGCTATGATGCAATGGTCAAAATGCTGGCTCAGGCCTGGAGCCAGGAAGCGGCTTCTATCGCTCAGACCATCAATCGCCAACCATAAGTAGAATTAATTGTTCTAAAGCCGTCGTCGGTGCAAAACCGGCGGCGGTTTTTTTTGTCTCTATGGTCAGTCAGTTACTTATGCTACGTCACATTTTTTGTACAAATGAACTTCTGAGTAGCTCACAAATATGACATTGGTATGAATTCTGCGCATTGACGGGGGCATTGTTTAGCGGTATTCGTATTATGTGGCTGCATACTTTGTAACCACTGTTTTCTTTTCCACCAGACCAAGATATGAGGGAAACGAGGCATGAAGAGACAAAAGCGAGATCGCCTGGAACGAGCACATCAGCGTGGATATCAAGCCGGTATTACCGGACGATCAAAAGAGATGTGTCCATACCAGACAATTAACCAAAGGTCTTACTGGCTGGGAGGCTGGCGAGAAGCCATGGAGGACAGGGCCGTAGTTGCCTGACACTGTCTCTTTAAAAAGAAACCTCCGCAGTGCGGAGGTTTCGCCTTTAGATTCACAATACTTATCTATCACGCATGATGGTGATAAAACGCATTAGAATGCAGAGGTATCCTGGAACAGGCCGACTTTCAGGTCGGTAGCACTGTAGATCAGACGACCATCAACCAGCACTTCACCATCCGCCAGACCCATGATCAGACGACGGTTAACCACGCGTTTAAAGTGAATACGATAGGTCACTTTTTTCGCGGTTGGCAGAACCTGGCCGGTGAATTTCACTTCACCTACACCCAGTGCACGGCCTTTACCTTCGCCGCCCAACCAGCCGAGGTAGAAACCGACTAACTGCCACATTGCGTCGAGGCCCAGGCAGCCAGGCATCACCGGATCACCGATAAAGTGGCAACCAAAGAACCACAGGTCCGGGTTGATATCCAGCTCAGCTTCAACATAACCTTTGTCATAATTGCCGCCGGTTTCGGTCATTTTAATGACACGATCCATCATCAGCATACTTGGTGCTGGCAACTGCGGGCCTTTTGCGCCGAACAGTTCACCGCGACCAGAGGCAAGAAGGTCTTCTTTTGTATAAGATTCGCGTTTATCTACCATGTTTTCAGTAAGCCTTATTTTGAGTTCGGGACGCAGGATAGCTAACACGTGTACGCTGAACAAGTCCGATCAGTTGGAATTAGCGCGGTTTAACCAGCGTAACGGCCACGGATAGCGGTAGCGAGGCTCCGGCTGCGTGGCTTGTGCGATACGTTCCTGAATCGTTTGCAATAGTGTCTGGCCTTCGCCCTCCCAGTTGAGCTGAGTCAGAAGCGGCAGCGCATCGGTAACGTCATCAATCGCCCAGATGGTGAACTCCCCAGCTTCCACCGCTTCCTGTACCTCGACGGCAAGGCTCAGGTGGCGCACGTTCGCAGAAGGAATAATCACCCCTTGCTTGCCGCTTAAGCCACGCTGGGCGCAGATAGCAAAGAAACCTTCGATTTTTTCATTCAAACCACCGACCGGCTGTGCGCGACCGAACTGATCAACGGAACCGGTCATCGCGATGCTTTGATTGATAGGAACATTCGCGAGTGCACTAATGAGCGCGCACAGCTCAGCCATAGAGGCGCTATCGCCATCGACCTCGCTGTAGGACTGCTCAAACGTTAACGAGGCAGAGAAGGGCAGCTGTTGGTCTAAATCCAGCTCGGCCATTAAGAAAGCCTGCATCAGCATCATCCCTTTAGCGTGAATGTTGCCGCCCAGCTCGGCTTTGCGCTCAACGTCGGTAAATTCGCCGTCACCGATGTGTACCACGCAACTAATACGTGATGGTTCGCCAAATGGGCGAGGGTGGCCAGGGAAATCAATAACCGACAGGGCGTTGATTTGCCCAATGCATTCGCCTTCAGTTTCAATAAGGATCTGCTCAAGCAAGATTTCATCCTGCATACGCTCTGCCAGGAAACCTTCACGCCACTGACGCTGCACCAGCATGGTTCTAAGCTGCTCGGCGGTAATGAAGTTATCGGTGGTGAAGGGTGCTGCCTCACGAAGCTGACGCGTTATCCACAGTGGGCAAAGCGGCATAATCTCCTGATCGCCAGTATCACGTGCGCCTTCTTGCATCAGCAGTGGCCAGGCGTCTGCCGCAGGCCCTGGCAAGGATTTCTCACGTGCAATGCCCCACACCCACTGACACCACTGTCTCAACGTTTCTTCGTCGGTAATCTGTAGATTGTCTTCGAATTCGCTGTACAGCGATTCTTGCGCGATTTCCGGTTCCATTTCCTGGAAATCAGCCAGCGAATCGCGATCGCCAACCAACATCACTTTTAACGTCAATGGCATGGATGGGATGCTAATAGGTAAAGGACGTGCATCGTCAAAAGAGAGCCAGTCAAAGCGCTGTTGCATGACCTGGTTTTTCAAGCGCATCCATAGCAGCGGTTGTGCCATAAGTGTGCGCAATGACAGGATTAGAATGCCGCCGTTTGCTTGATGCACCAGGCCTGGCTGTAGCGTAATTTCACCGTTGAATTGGCGCACGCAGCCAAAAAGCTGCTCGGCTTCGGCCCAGTCAGCAAAAATAACTGGCCCTGTACTGGCAAAGTTATCATCCGGGCTACTGGCTGGCGTCATACTGACTTTGCTGCCGTTTACCTGGTAGTTGACACCGGTCAGGATCGACTCATCGTTATCGCGCAGCGAAACGGTGGTTTGCTTGAGGAGCTGTAGGTACTCTTTTTCTTCTGGCGCCTTGACCAGCAAGAAAGGAGAGACACCTTGCGGATGCAGGAACTGCTCCAACGCATAATG
>JBOFJM010000479.1:0-9588 GCA_051656825.1 Kluyvera sp. | reverse complement strand
GGAGGCCGAAGTCAGAATTGCAGGCGAACCGCGCGATGATTTACGCGTCAGTCTGCAATTATGGCAGGGCGAAACGCTGACCGGCGACGCTACTGCCCCGTTAGGCAGCGAGATTATTGATGAGCGCGGCACATACGCTGATCGCACCACGCTGCGTTTGCATGTTGAGAATCCGGCGCTGTGGAGCGCCGAAACGCCGAATCTGTACCGTGCCGTCGTGCAGTTACATACCGCCGATGGCACGTTGATTGAAGTCGAAGCCTGCGACGTGGGTTTCCGCCAGGTCAGCATTGAAAATGGCCTGCTGTTACTCAATGGCAAACCGCTGCTGATACGCGGCACTAACCGCCATGAACATCACCCGGAAAAAGGGCAGGTGATGGATGAAAAGACGATGGTGCAGGACATTCTGCTGATGAAGCAGAATAACTTTAACGCCGTGCGCTGCTCGCATTATCCAAACCATCCGCTGTGGTACACCCTGTGCGATCGCTATGGCTTGTATGTTGTGGATGAGGCCAATATCGAAACCCACGGCATGGTGCCGATGAATCGCCTGACCGATGACCCTGACTGGCTGCCCGCCATGAGCCAGCGCGTAACACGCATGGTGCAACGCGATCGTAACCATCCGAGCATTATCATCTGGTCACTGGGTAATGAATCCGGTCACGGTGCGAACCACGACACGCTGTATCAGTGGTTGAAATCTGAAGATCCCTCTCGTCCGGTGCAGTACGAAGGCGGCGGGGCGGATACGGCGGCTACTGACATTATTTGCCCGATGTACGCGCGTGTTGACCAGGATCAGCCTTTCCCGGCCGTACCCAAATGGTCAATTAAGAAGTGGCTTTCTTTACCGGGCGAGCAGCGCCCGCTCATTCTTTGTGAATACGCCCATGCGATGGGCAACAGCCTCGGCGGCTTCGCCAAATACTGGCAAGCATTCCGTCAATATCCCCGCTTGCAGGGCGGTTTCGTTTGGGATTGGGTCGATCAATCGCTGACAAAATATGATGAGCATGGCAATCCGTGGTCTGCCTACGGCGGTGACTTTGGCGACACACCGAACGATCGCCAGTTCTGCATGAATGGGCTGGTATTTGCCGATCGCACGCCCCATCCGTCGCTGTATGAAGCGAAACACGCGCAGCAGTTTTTCCAGTTTACGCTGCTGCCGGGCAGCGAGCGCAGGATTGAAATCACCAGTGAATATCTGTTCCGCCGCAGTGATAACGAAATTCTGCACTGGTCTATCGCCCAGGAGGGCAACTTGCTGGCGAGCGGAGAGGTGGCGTTGGATATTGCCCCGCAGGGTCGCCAGATAATCACGCTGCCGGAATGCCCAATGCCGGAAACCGCCGGTCAGCTCTGGCTGACGGTACGCGTCGAGCAACCTCAGGCCACCGAGTGGTCAGAAGCCGGGCATATCAGCGCCTGGCAGCAGTGGAAGCTGGAGGAGAAACTCAGCCTGACGCCCGCACCGCGCGCCAGCGCAACGCCACAGCTCGCCGTTAGCGAGAGCGCATTCACGGCGATAGTGAACGATAAACGTTGGGAGTTCAGCCGTCAGTCAGGCCTGCTCACCCAATACTGGATTCATGATAAAGCACAGTTGCTAACCCCGTTAACCGATCGGTTCACCCGCGCGCCGCTGGATAACGATATTGGCGTCAGTGAAGTCACACGTATTGATCCTAACGCCTGGGTTGAACGCTGGAAAGCCGCTGGCCACTACCGCGCCGAGCCACAACGGCTGGTTTGTGAAGCCGAAGCGCTGTCCGATGGTGTGCTGATTACTACCGCACACGCCTGGCAGTACGAAGGGCAAACGCTGTTTATCAGCCGTAAAACCTACCGCATCGATGGGCACGGTGAAATGCGGATAACGGTGGATATCGATATCGCCCACGGAACGCCACATCCTGCGCGTATTGGCCTGAGCTGCCAGTTGGCGCAGATAGCCGAGCGGGTGAACTGGTTAGGGCTTGGCCCGCATGAGAACTACCCGGATCGCCTGAGCGCGGCCTGCTTTGCCAGATGGGATCTTCCGCTTGATGATATGTACACCCCCTACGTCTTCCCGAGTGAAAACGGCCTGCGCTGTGGAACACGCGAGCTACGCTACGGTGCGCATCAGTGGCGTGGTGACTTCCAGTTCAATATCAGCCGCTACAGCCAGGAACAGTTGATGGAAACCAGCCATCGCCATCTGCTGCAACCAGAGGCGGGAACTTGGCTTAATCTTGATGGTTTCCACATGGGCGTGGGCGGGGATGACTCGTGGAGCCCTTCCGTTTCGCCGGAATATCTGTTGAGCGCCGGACAATATCACTACCAGATCATCTGGGGTTAAAAATAATCGGGCAGGCTGTGTCCTGCCCTTATTTTTCGTAAGGAAGTCGATTATGTATTATTTAAAAAACACTAACTTTTGGATGTTCGGCTTTTTCTTCTTCTTTTACTTTTTTATTATGGGGGCGTATTTTCCCTTCTTCCCTATCTGGTTACACGATATAAACCATATCAGTAAAGGGGATACTGGCGTTATCTTTGCCTGCATCTCTTTCTTCTCGCTGCTTTTCCAGCCCGTCTTTGGCCTGCTTTCCGATAAACTTGGCCTGCGTAAACATCTGCTATGGGTGATTACGGGGATGCTGGTTATGTTTGCCCCGTTCTTTATTTACGTTTTTGGCCCGTTGTTACAGTTCAATATTTTACTCGGCTCTATTGTCGGCGGTGTTTATCTGGGCTTTATTTACAACGCCGGGGCGCCCGCCATTGAAGCTTATATTGAAAAAGCCAGCCGCCGAAGCCATTTTGAATTTGGTCGCGCGCGTATGTTTGGCTGCATTGGTTGGGCGCTGTGCGCCTCCATTGCCGGAATTATGTTCACCATTAACAACCAATTTGTTTTCTGGCTGGGATCGGGCTGTGCGGTCATTCTGGCTATGCTGCTGTTCTTTTCTAAAGCGGAAGCGCCGTCTTCTGCAAAGGTAGCGGATGCCGTCGGAGCCAATCATTCCGCCTTCAGCCTGAAACTGGCGCTGGAGTTATTTAAACAGCCTAAACTATGGTTCCTCTCGCTGTATGTTGTCGGTGTTTCCTGTACTTACGATGTATTTGACCAACAGTTTGCCAACTTTTTTACCTCATTTTTTGCCTCAGGTGAGCAAGGCACGCGAGTATTTGGCTACGTCACCACGATGGGGGAATTACTTAACGCTTGCATCATGTTCTTTGCACCGTTGATTGTGAACCGCATCGGCGGCAAAAATGCTCTGCTACTGGCGGGCGCTATTATGTCAGTGAGAATTATCGGCTCCTCTTTTGCCACTTCTGCGCTGGAAGTGGTGATCCTGAAAACGTTACATATGTTTGAAATACCTTTCCTGATTGTGGGCTGTTTCAAATACATCACCAGCCAGTTTGAGGTGCGTTTCTCTGCCACAATTTATCTGGTGTGCTTCTGTTTCTTCAAACAGTTAGCCATGATGTTCATGTCCGTTCTGGCCGGTAATATGTACGAAAGTATCGGTTTTCAGGGCGCTTATCTGGTGCTGGGGATTATTGCTCTGAGCTTTACGCTAATTTCTGTCTTTACCCTTAGCGGTGCGAAACCCTTTTCTCGTCATTCCGCACAAATCGGTGAGCAAGCCTGAATTTAAAAATATAAGGGTAAAATAATACGAATGAACATCACCATGAAGAGAAAGAATAAACGCAGGAAAGCTATTTACCGATATGTGTAAGGGGTGGCTGTAAGGCTGCCGGTTAACCGGCAGCCTTTAAAATCAGAGCAAACCTAACCGCGTAAACTGCTCCTTCGGCGCGTCATTCTCGACCATCAGACGAATAATTTCTTTTTTCAAACGTGCGACAATCTCTGGATTGTGCCTTGGTGTAACTTGGCGTGGGTCGTCGGCGACGTTAAACAGAACGCTCTGCCAATTGTGCTCCAGCGGAACCATCCCAAGGCCGATATCGGCAATTTTCATCAATCGGCAGCCTTTGGTGAAGCTAAATGCCCCCACCATTTCAGCCTGCTGGAGTTCCTCTGGTGTAAAAGGGTGGCGCATATGGGTGGGCATTAGCGTGTAGTGATTCAATGGGCGATTGGCTTTGGTGGGCGCATGGGTGTACACCCATGTGCCATCCGTACAGCTCACCTGTGCGCCGTATACGCCGAAGAGTGCGGTTTCTCGTACCGGCACATCGTGAGCGATGGTCTCTTTTAATACCTTGCCCTGCATGTCCTGAGGAACTGGCAGATTAAAGTAATCCAGGAGCGTAGGTGCTAAATCGATGGTCTGCACTAACTGGTGATTTCTGCCGACTTTTTTACTACGAGGGTCGTAAATAAACAGCGGTGTATGGGACACTTCCTCATAGAAATTGGCATCATTCGCTTTGGCCCACCAATCGTGCTCGCCGAGCAGATAGCCATGATCAGTATTGATAATCAGCAGTGTATCTTCCCAGAGGTTGTACTTATCCATCATGTCGAGTACGCGGCCAATGCCGATATCGCACATATCTAATAAGCCGCTATATTCTTCCCGTAGGCTATTGATCCACGGGCGCTCTTCATCGGTAACTTGGGCGTAATTAGGCCAGTCGAAGTCAGGGCCTGATTTTTTCTCTTTTAGTCGGCGATGGAAAAAGGGTTCATGGGGATCAAAGGTTTCGATTTGCAGAAACCAGTTATCATCAGCATGAAAATTCTCAATAAACTCGATGCCAAGATCGAAGGTTTTCTCAATGGGAAATTTATCGTGTTGTAGGATTTTTTCTCGATTAGCTCGATCCTGAGACATCATCTGTCCAAGGTGCGGTGGGAACGCGCGTTTTTTTATATCCGGCTCCCAATGATCACCTTCCTGTCCCCGGACGATTTCCCAGGAGGCATAGCGGTTATGGTAGGTACAACCGCCATCTTCCCAATAATGATAATGGTCGCTGATTAAATGACTGTGCACACCATTGTTTTTCATGATTTCAAAGCAGGAGTCATCGAACGGTTCTAATGGCCCCCAGCTACGATGGAGAAAGTTATAGCGTCCGGTATGTAGCTCACGGCGTGCAGGCATACAGGGCAGACTACCGACGTAACTTTTCTCAAAGACCATACTGTTTTTTGCCAGACGGCTAAAATTAGGTGTTTGAGTCCAGCTTGAGGTATATGGGCTAAGACAATGTCTATTTAATGAATCATACATGACCATTATTGCTTTCATTTTCTCTCCTGCACTTTCTATTTAAGGTTAGGGAAAATAATCGCAATAGCGATGTGTTGAACAGGATGACGGTCACAGATGAGAATAATCATAATTTGATAATTGAATGTCGTAATAAAAATGCCAAACATGATGTTTGGCATTCGATTGTTCAAATAAGATTTCTTAACTCAGAATAGGTGAAAATTCTACCGCGATAGGTCAGTGCAGGATAAACATGGTAACACTCTACTGCGACTTTATTATCGGTATCTATAATGAAGAAATTACTATCAACGCCATACATTATACTATAACAATCAGCAATTTCATGTATTTCGGATGTGATGTTGCTATGTTGCCCAGCAATGTCAAATACATCCAAAAGTGCGACTGTTTTTTCTGTAAGGTCGATACCATAAACCATGCGCTGAGAATCAAATGGTGCTTCATCGTATACGTCAGGAATGGGATCCTCCATTTTTTTGTTGTTCTCACTGCCATCATCGAAAAGTGCCGCCTTGTTATTAAAGAGGGTTAATGCCAGCCGGTTTTCTGTGATGTACTCTGCGTATTTGGTATTGGTTGTCGGAAATACCGTATGTTCCCCATTAGGATAAATAAAAGTCTCTGTATCTATAGCTCGTAAATTTACTGACTCAGAAACTAAAGAGTGTGCAGGGTTATCAATAGTCCATTCAATGTTACCATTTTCATGGTTAATACCATAAATTGTACTTGTAGAGCGGTTGTTAAGAATGAGTTGATTTATTTGCGTGCTGTATTCCAGGGAATTGAAATGAATATCATTAGGTTGTGCATCAATACAGACATCTTGGTTATCAAAGAATGCAGAGTAATCACGAGACCAAAGAATCTCGCCGTTGGCAATATTATATTTGTAGATAGCCGCCTGTTGACGCTGCTCTGCCGTTTGGTTTTCCAGTAGCGTTATTAAACAGAACATGTGGCCATCTGGGCCAAAAGTGACATCATGATGGAAACCATTTTTTGCTGGAGCGAGGTAGGTTTGGCGAGTTTCACCCAATAGGTTCATTCGTTTCAGCGTTTGTGCATAAGTTTCTCCGGAAGTGTTAAAAATATCGAATCCGGGGTAGATAGAGGATCCGTCAATTTTAAGGTTATTGTTATCCCATGCATTCGCAAACGCCATTCGTAGATCGCCATTTTTATCGTATGCGGTGTAATAACATGTGACCAGCCATCCCTGATAAAGTGTCTCTTTTGCAATATCCTCATTGTTGATAATGAAGTTAACTGTAAGTGGTATGTTGCCGTAATCCTGTCCCGTAGTATCCGCAATAACGTTCAGTGTTTCATGTGAGTTATCAGAAAAAAACACTCAATGATTATTTCGTTTTCCATGTTGGCATATAAACCAATTATGGGGATTGTGGGGTTCAATATATATTCATCATTTGAATATATGAATGAGCAGTCTGGTGTTTTACCTTGAACGCTATAGCTGAATTTCATTGGAAGAGCTGCTGTAACCATAACCTGCGCAGATAGCAGATTTTGACTAAACGGGTTGATTATAACTTGAATTTTGTTTGGGGTTGGCATTGTAATCCTCTTTGTTATTTTACTAACTGAAAGTGTAATAACTATGAGGGTTGAGCTTCTTATACAGTTGCGAGTGCTGTCACATATAAAAATAAACATAACCATTAAACGAAAAAACATAATTCTAAAAATGAAAATAATATTTCTACTATGTTGTCGCAATTACACAACCCTACGGACAAACTATGAATAGCTCAGTGTTAACCATAAAGGAAAAGATAGGTTTTGGTCTTGGTGACGCAGCAAGTCATATTGTTTTTGATAATGTCATGCTGTACCTCATGTTCTTTTACACTGATATTGCGGGTTTACCGGCAGCGTTTATCGGTAGTATGTTTCTGTTAACGCGAATATTAGATGCGATTTCCGATCCCTGTATGGGGCTACTGGCTGACCGTACCAGGACACGGTGGGGGAAATTCCGTCCGTGGCTGCTATGGGCGTCCATTCCTTTTGGTATTAGTTGCGTTTTGACCTATACCGTACCGGATTTATCGCTTACCGGAAAAATGGTCTACGCGACGGTAACTTATATATCACTCACGTTGATGTATACTATCGTTAATATCCCTTATTGCGCGTTGGGTGGTGTTATTACCAGTGATGCGCAGCAGCGTATGTCTTTGCAATCCTGGCGTTTCGTGTTGGCGACTGCGGGAGGCATGTTATCCACTGCGTTGATGATGAACCTGGTTGACTGGTTTGGTGGTGGTGATAAAGCGTTTGGTTTTAAAGCCAGTATTACTTTGCTATCAGTTGTTGCGATCGTAATGTTTTATATCTGTTTTTTTACTACTAAAGAGCGTGTTGTTGCGCCACCAACCAGTATTGGATTCAAAGGTATGCTGGGGGATTTACGCGATATCTGGAAAAACGATCAATGGCGTGTAGTGGGTTTTTTGACGGTATTCACGATTATCGGGACGTCCGTTCGTGGTGGCGTCATGATGTATTACGTCACCTGGATTATGGAATCCCCAAAATTATTTTCGTTTTTCCTGTCTACCTATTGTGTGGGTAATATTGTGGGAAGTGCGGTTGCAAAACCGTTAAGTGGACGCTTCTGCAAAGTCTCGGTATTTATTTACTGCAATATAGCTCTGACGTTGCTGAGTTTCTCGATGTATTTTGTCCCAATGGATACCCTGATTGTTATGTTTGGCCTGATTTTTATTATCGGCTTGCTACACCAGGTTATGACGCCAATTAAGTGGGTCATGATGGCAGATACGGTGGATTACGGTGAAGTTACAAGCGGTAAACGCCTGACAGGCATCAGTTTTGCTGGCACATTATTTGTGCTGAAAATGGGGCTCGCTGTTGGAGGCGCATTGATCGGTTGGATGTTAGCTGCCGGTGGATACCAGGCAGGCGCTAGCTCACAAGCACCTGCAACGCTAAGTACGATTATTGCATTGTTTACTATTACTCCAGGAGTTTGCTACCTGCTGTGCGCTTTAATTGCCAAATTGTTCTACAAACTGACGACTGAAAAAATGAAGGATATTTCCGCAAACCTGATCGTACAGGATTGAGTTTACGGTTTGCACCCCTACGCGCTAAGTCATTGGGAGAACGCGAGTGGTCAGGTAGAATCATCGATATTTTAAAAAATCGGGATTATCAAGGAGCAAAGATGAAGATTTCCCGCCTTGGGGAAGCACCTGACTACCGTTTCTCGCTGGCCAACGAGCGTACATTCTTAGCCTGGATTCGCACCTCGCTGGGTTTTCTGGCGGCAGGCGTAGGGCTTGACCAGTTAGCACCAGACTTTGCGACACCGGTTATTCGCGAAGCGTTAGCGCTGATGCTGTGCCTGTTTGCAGGCGGCCTGGCGATTTACGGTTATCTGCGCTGGCTGCGAAATGAAAAGGCGATGCGCCTGAAAGAGGATTTGCCTTACACCCGCAGTTTGCTGGTGATAAGCGTGGTGCTGACCTTTGTTGCCGCAATTGTGATGGCGCTGGTGTTGTATGCCGGATAGTCGCAAAGCCCGGCGTCAGGCTGACCCTGGGCTTCAGCCAGAGCGCACATCGCTGGCCTGGTTTCGTACCTTGCTTGGCTATGGCGCGCTGATGGCGCTGGTGCTCAAACACAACTGGCATCAGGCCGGAATGCTGTTCTGGATCTCTATCGGCGTGCTGGCTATCGTGGCGTTTATCCTCTGGCAATACACCCGCAATCGTAATCTGATGGACGTCACGCAAAGCGATTTTGCCCAACCGAGCGTGGTGCGCGATAAATTTCTTATCGCTCTTGCGGTGCTATCTCTCGCCATACTGTTTGCCGTCACTCATATTCGCCAACTGCTTCTTTTTTTCTGGAGTATGACGTAGGCCGGATAAGCGCAGCGCCATCCGGCACTGTCACCGCAACGCCTGATGGCGGCTTACGCCTTATCAGGCCTACAACCCGTCCGTAGGCTGGATAAGCGTAGCGCCATCCGGCACTGTCACCGCAATGCCTGATGGCGGCTTACGCCTTATCAGGCCTACAACCCGCCCGTAGGCCGGATAAGCGTAGTGCCATCCGGCACTGTCGCCGCAACGCCTGATGGCGGCTTATGCCTTATCAGGCCTACAACCCGCCCGTAGGCTGGATAAGCGTAGTGCCATCCGGCACTGTCACCGCAACGCCTGATGGCGGCTTGCGCCTTATCAGGCCGACAACCCGCCCGTAGGCTGGATAAGCGCAGCGCCTCCGGCACTGTCACCGCAACGCCTGATGGCGGCTTACGCCTTATCAGGCCGGCAACCCGCCCGTAGGCCGGATAAGCGCAGCGCCA
>JBOFJM010000478.1:0-3775 GCA_051656825.1 Kluyvera sp. | reverse complement strand
ATCGCCCCGACGCGCGGCATCATTTATGACCGTAACGGCGTTCCGCTAGTCACCAATGTCACCTGGTACGATGTAACGGTTACCCCGTATAAAATCAGCGATATGGATGCGTTGCTGCGCCAACTAACGCCGATTATTGACCTTACGCCTGACGACATTGACCAGTTCCGTAAAGCGCTAAAATCCAGCAGCCGTTACCGGCCAGTGGTGTTGAAAAACGCCCTCAGCGATGTCGAAATTGCCCGTTTCTCCGTGAATCAATTCCACTTCAACGGTGTCACCGTCAACAGCTACCAAGACCGGCAATACCCATACGGCGCGACATTAGCGCACGTTTTAGGGTACGTATCGAAAATCAACGATAGTGATTTAAAAGCGCTGGATAAAAAAGGCTTATCTGAAAACTATGCCGCCGACCATAACATCGGTAAACAGGGTATCGAGCGCTATTATGAAAACGAGCTGCACGGTAAAACCGGTTATCAGGAAGTGGAAGTCGATAACCACGGGCGCATCGTTCGTCTGCTAAAAGATGTGCCGCCGGTCGCCGGAAAAGACATTCACCTCACCCTGGATCTTCATCTTCAACAATATATTGAAAGCCTGGTCTCCGGACAGCGTGCGGCGGTGCTGGTAGAAGATCCGCACGATGGCTCGGTGCTGGCGATGGTGTCTAACCCCAGTTACGACCCAAACCCTTTCGTGAAAGGGATGAGTTATCAGGACTACAACGCCCTGTTACAGGACAAAAACCTGCCGCTGATTAACCGCGTGACGCAAGGGCTGTATCCGCCCGCGTCCACGGTGAAACCGTATATGGCAATATCAGCGTTGCTCGACGGCGTTATCACCCCACAAACCCATTTCTTTGGCGCACCAACCTGGACGCTACCGGGTACAGAGCGCCGCTATCGCGACTGGAAAAAAAGCGGTCACGGGATGCTTGATGTCACCAAAGCGATTGAAGAGTCTGCCGACACCTTTTTCTACCAGGTGGCATACATGATGGGTATCGACCGCATCGACACCCTGCTCAGCCAGTTTGGTTACGGCAAACCAACGGGGATCGATTTGGATGAAGAGTACACCGGCCTGCTACCGAGTCGCAGTTGGAAACAACGGGTACACAAAAAAGCGTGGTATCAGGGAGATACGATTTCCGTTGGCATCGGCCAGGGCTACTGGATAGCGACCCCGATTCAGATGGTAAAAGCGATGGTCGCGCTACTCAACAATGGCCGAGTCATTCCCCCTCACCTGTTGCAGACGGAGACGCTCGGCAACAAGGTCATTCCCTACCAGCAACCGGCGAATGAAACGCAAATCGCCGATGCCGCTTCGCCGTACTGGGGCCTGGTACGCCAGGCCATGTTTGGCATGGCAAATGCGCCAAACGGCACGGGGTATAAATTTTTCCATACCGCGCCATATGGTATCGCCGCTAAAAGCGGCACGTCACAGGTCTTTAGCCTGAAAGAGAACCAAACTTATAATGCGAAGATGATCCCCACTCGCCTGCGCGATCACGTGTTTTATACCGCGTTTGCCCCGTATAAAAACCCGAAAGTGGCGGTGGCGTTAATTCTGGAAAACGGCGGCAGCGATGGCGTGGTGGCTGCGCCGGTGATGCGCAAGATTCTGGATTATATTTTCCTCTCTGAGGGCAGCCAGCCGCAGCCAGCGGCCCACGGGTAGAACGTTGAGACGTTAGCGCCCGGCGGATACCGCCTCTACGCCAACAGGTGAAGCATCGTTTTTGAACAGCGGGCTATTCCCCCAGCACTCCTCATAACGGTGGCCGACCAGCTCTTCGACAATCGCCCGCACTTCTGGGGTAATATCTTCCTGCTTGCCACCCGCTTTGATACGCGCCACTTCTTGCAGCACCACTTTGTGGGTTTCGCGATCCAGCTTCATCTGTTTGCTGAACACGATAGCCGCCAGCGCCAGCAGCGCAACACCGGCACAGAACACCACCGCAATAGCATTAACCGCGCTTTCCGGTTGGGTATGCGCTTTTGACTGGAAGCCGTAATAGCTCAGAATAGCGCCCATCACAAACACAATAACCGAACGCAGAATCTTGCCAGAGAACGTCATCGCACCCGCATAAATCCCTTCACGGCGGCGGCCGGTATAGATCTCATCGACGTCGGCCAGGAAGGTGTAAACCGTCCACGGAATATAGTAAACGCCGCCGGTTCCGAGGCCGAAAATCACCGTAATACCAAACATCAGGATAGTGGCAAGATGCACCGGCAGATGGAAGAGCCACAGTGAGGTGTACATCAGCACTGCGGTAATAACGATACCCAGCGCCATAATGTACGGCTTACTGAAGCCTTTTTTCACACACAGGCCGATAAACAGCGCGGTTGAGATCAACTGTAAAATCGAGTTCAGGCTGTTAAGCCCAGCGACCATTGCTGGGTCGTGTTGCAGGACGAAAATAACAAAGTAGGTAAAGATAGACGCGAACAGCCACTCTGCGCCAAACCCGCACAGATACATCCCCAGATGCTTACGGAAAACGCGTAAATAGAAGGTTGAGCGCATGTCTTTCGCCAGCGAAAGCAGCGTATGCAGCAGGCTCATTTTCACCTGCGCTTGCGGCTCCTCGGCGCGTGGGCGCTCCCAGCTGTTGTACCACAGGCACGCCACCGCCGCGATAAGGATAACGCCATAGGTCAGGCCGGTCAGGAAGAACGGCGTTGCCGACTCTTTACCGTAGAGCAGAATAAATTGCCCTGGAATAAACGCCGCAAGGAAGTTCGCCAGCTTGCCGAAAATCGCTTTGTAGCCGGTCAGTTTTGAGCGCAGCGAGAAATCATCGGTCATTTCGGTGGCTAAGGTTTCATAAGGAACCATCACCGAGGTGTAGATAATTTCAAACATAACGTAGGTGCAAAGATAGTACCAGAAGCTCAGCCCTTCGACCCACAGCAGCGGGTAAAACATCATCAGCGGAATGCCGATAAGCAAGAAGAAACGACGGCGGCCAAAGCGTTTGCCCAACCGAGTTTTGCCAAAGTTATCGGTCAGGTAACCCATCAACGGGTTACTGATAGCGTCAATGACACTGGCTACCGAGAAAATAAAGGCGGCTTCAATCAGCGTCAGCCCGCAGAAGGTGGTGTAGAAGTACAGAAGCCATGCACCGCTGATAGCCAGTGCGCCGCTGCCCAGGAGGTTTCCGCCTCCGTATGCCAGTTGATGACGCAGGTTAACAGGTCTTCCCTGTAAAGCCGCATTACTTGCCATAAAATTAAACCTCGCGTTTTATTATTTTGAAACACTGTTTTTATATTCTTGTATTCATCAACTAAATGTGAGGTAAATCACTATTGGCATTAAGGCTATTAGTAATACGCAGGAATGCGATCCACTTAAAAATTTTTAATAACTAAAAGTTAAAAATTAAATTTTATTTTAAACAAAAGGCAATAAAAAACCCGGCTACCTACGCAGCCGGGTTTTCAAAGACGCAATACTTAGAAGTACTTACGCAGATACTCGGTGAGACACAGAATCGCCATAGCCTGGCCATACGGCATGGAGGTCAGCGGAATTTCACGATAGAAATCGAGATTCGAACCCATCCCCGTGCCGAAGGAGGTTTGCAGCAGTTCACCTTCTGGGGAGACGTTTTTCACGATGCCTTTAATCGCTTTTTCTGCTACTTCGGCATACTCCGGCCCCACGTAACGCTTACGTACGGCTTTCAGAATTCCGTAGGCAAAACCGGCGGTCGCGGAGGCTTCCAGATACGAATTTG
>JBOFJM010000477.1:0-3144 GCA_051656825.1 Kluyvera sp. | reverse complement strand
CGCTAAACCACCCCAGCCACAGCCGATATCCAGCACGCTCATTCCGGGTTTTAGCTGCAATTTCTGGCAGATAAGCTCAAGCTTGGCTTGTTGCGCTTCTTCCAGCGTTTGCGCTTCTTTCCAGTAGCCGCAGGAATATTGCATATAAGGGTCAAGCATGCGGCTAAAAAGATCGTTGCCGAGGTCGTAGTGCTCTTTACCGACCATCCAGGCGCGTTTGCGGCTTTGCAGGTTAAATAGCCGTGCACCCGCGACGCGAAGCGTGTCTTTGAAATGATGTGGGAGTTGGTTTTCTAATCCGGCGCGTAGCACTTTGTCGAAAAAGATATCTAAACGATCGCATTCCCACCAACCGTCCATATAACTTTCGCCAAGGCCTAGCGAACCTTCTTGTAATACACGTTTGAAAAACTGCGGATTTTTGACCTGAATATCGCAAGGCGCGTTGCCATTGATTTCAACGCTTGCCCGGTTTAGCAGCTCGCTAACAATACGATACCAGTCATCGTCCGGTACATTGACTTCTTCTATACACGATGAGCTCATAGCCTCTCCATCCCGACCTGATGATCAGAAATTTCAAACAGCGTAGACGCTTTTTTGAGTTTGTGAGAAATGTCACGAAAAATCGTGAGCCTGCTATCTGACGTAGCACAGAGGAAGGGAAGAATCCCTTACCGAAAGCC
The DNA here is from genome assembly GCA_051656825.1 of Kluyvera sp. Classification (GTDB taxonomy): domain Bacteria; phylum Pseudomonadota; class Gammaproteobacteria; order Enterobacterales; family Enterobacteriaceae; genus Kluyvera. The sequence goes on along the minus strand of JBOFJM010000477.1, from coordinate 2,458 downwards.
AATCCATGGTGTAAACGGAGGCATCCCGCTCTCGTTTAATAAATAAAATCGCTATTAATTATGTGATGCCGATCCAGTATAGGACGCTAAGTTTGTTGATTCAACAAAAAAATCCTAGCGTCCTAACTGTTTTATAACATTGATATAAATGATATTTAAGCGTGCGAGGCGGTTTGTTGCGTTTCCCGCTCAGCGCGACGGGCGGCTAACTGCATTCTGTAGCCAATCCCGGCGAGCAGTACGGTCGCTAACATTACACTGGTGGTGGTCAGCAGTGGTGTGGCGATAAGCGTAGAGACGGCAAGGCTTGCCAGGAAACACAGCCCCAACTGTAAGGTATTTTGCAGCGCTGCCGCGCGCCCGGTGGCCTGTGGGAATGGCTTCAACGCCTGGGCGACCACAATCGGGTAAATAGCGCCGTTAACCGTTGCCATCAGGCAGAACGGAATGAGCAGGGCGGTCAGCGAGACATTTTCCGCTAGGCCAACGGCCCATGTTGCGATGACGCTTAAACCAAACACCACCAACAGCCACGGCAGCATTTGCGAACCTTGCCACTTTTGCAACGCCGAACGGCAGCCGTAACCACCGATTAAGAACGCGATGGTTTGCGGCACATAGCTCAGGCCAATCACCGTTGGGCTGTAGCCCATATCATGCAGAATAAATGGCGAACCGGTCAGCCAGGCGAAGAAACTGGCGGAGCAGGCGGCGTAGATCAGCACGTTACCGCGATAATCTTTGCTGCGCAGCAGGCGCATAAAGGTCAGTTTTTCTTCGCTGGACGTCGCATTGTGGTGCGCGGGTTTCAGGCGCAGGGCAGGCAGCATCAACACCAACGTGATGATAAACAACGTGGCAAAAATCGCCTGCCAGTCGAAATGCGCCAGCAGCCAACTGCCCAGAAGAGGCGCCAGCGCCGGAGACAGCCCGACCAGCGGCATGATCGTGGCGAAAATACGGTTAGTGCGCTGCGGTGGATAATAATCGGTGACCATCGCCTGCCAGGTGACTGCCGCCGCACAGACGCCTACCGCCTGAACAAAGCGCAGTACCAGCAGCGTAGTGCCATCGCGCACCCACAGCATCCCCAGGCAGCCGATAGCGAAAATGGTTAACCCCGTCAGCAAAATGGGTTTGCGCCCGTAGCGGTCGGATAACGGTCCCCATAGTAGTTGTGCTACCGCGAAACCGGCGAGGAACAGGCTCAGGCTGGCACTCACCGCAGACGCTGGGGTTTGTAAGTCTTGCTGGATGGCAGCAAATGCAGGTAGATACATATCGGTGGCCAGAAAGCCCAGCACGCTAAGGCCTGCGAGCCAAACTAAAAAACCTTTCCCAGGTTGCATAAATCGCCCTTTTTATTGTTAGTGAACAGAGTCGCTGAGTGTAGAGAGTGCATTCGAGCTTGTGAAACGCTAATATTTGAGTCATGGATTCAAAATTTTTGCAGGCAGAAAATGTGGTCTGAATATTCGCTGGAAGTGGTTGATGCAGTTGCGCGTAACGGCAGTTTCAGCGCTGCCGCACAGGAGCTGCACCGTGTGCCTTCTGCTGTAAGCTACACGGTACGTCAGTTAGAGGAGTGGCTTGCCGTTCCACTGTTTGAACGCCGCCATCGTGACGTTGAACTGACGCCAGCCGGAGCATGGTTTTTAAAAGAAGGGCGATCTGTTATCAAAAAAATGCAGATCACCCGTCAGCAGTGCCAGCAGATAGCGAATGGTTGGCGCGGGCAGTTGGCGATTGCCGTAGATAACATCGTCAAGCCACAGCGCACCCGGCAACTGATTGTCGATTTCTATCGCCATTTCAGCGACGTTGAGCTGATTGTGTACCAGGAAGTGTTCAACGGCGTGTGGGATGCATTAGCTGACGGTCGCGTGGAGTTAGCGATCGGCGCAACGCAGGCGATTCCTGTCGGGGGGCGCTTTGCCTTTCGTGATATGGGGATGCTCAACTGGCACTGCGTGGTGTCTGGCTCGCATCCGCTGGCGAAAATGACGGGGCCATTGAGCGATGATGTGTTGCGCAACTGGCCATCGTTGGTGCGCGAAGATACCTCGCGCTCGTTGCCAAAACGGACAACCTGGCTGCTGGATAACCAAAAAAGGGTGGTCGTGCCGGATTGGGCATCATCAGAAACCTGTATTTCGGCGGGGTTATGTGTGGCGATGGTGCCGGGGCACGTGGCGCAACCGTGGCTGGAAAGCGGTGAATGGGTCGCGCTGGAGCTGGAAAACCCTTTCCAGGATGCCGCCTGTTGCCTGACGTGGCAGCAAAGCGATGCTTCTCCGGCGTTAAGCTGGTTGCTGGAATATTTGGGCGACAGTGAAACGCTAAATCAAGAGTGGCTGCGGACGCCCGAGTAGGGCATCCGCAAAAAGCGATTAACGACGGTAATCGCGATAGGGACCATCGGCAACCGAGCGACGCTCGATAAGACGCGGGTGGACTT
>JBOFJM010000476.1:0-1754 GCA_051656825.1 Kluyvera sp. | reverse complement strand
ATAACACAGCAACTCTCGGAGACTTTTAACCTGCCGCTGCTGACAATTGACGGTATCAAGGAACCTTTTATGGCGCGTTTTACAGAAATAGACCGCGCGTTGAATCGCCAGTTAGGCTGTGCGGCTTATGAGGTTATGTGGTCAATTGTGGGTCAATCTCCCGCCAGTTGCGTTTGGTTACTGGATGCCTGGTTTGGTTTTCAGCCAAAAGAGACTTTGCAGTCTTTAGTACAACGGGCGGGCGTGGAGAAGGTTATCGAAGTCTGGAACCAGATCACTCCAGAAATGGCGGTCTTTCGTTATGCGCAGCGCTTAGCACAGCGTCGGCCTGGGCATCCCGGAGAGGAGTATTTACCGGAGCTGGCGCTGCTGGCTGAACAAGCTGAGCCTATGCAGCTAGGCGAGGTGTTCAGGGTCGATCAGCAAAAACCGTTAGACCTTGAAGCGCTAAATACATGGATAGCCATGCAAGTACAGTAAAGCACCGTCAGGTGCTTTATTATTGCTTGAGGAGCGTGATAAAGGCGTCATATCCCGTCAGGCCACTTATTGTTTCAGCAGACTGGCGGCACAGCACGTCGGCTAAATAACTGAATACTTTTAATTCATGGCGGGCATCAGCGGCGGCGCAGGCGACCAGAATATGGCTGACGGTTTCGTTATTTACCTGTACGGCGTGAGACAGGGTGATCAAAAAGCCGCGAAAACGGTGCTCTTGTTCGCTCCAGCAATGGGGAATAGCCAGCCGGTTGACGATGAGATTCTCACCTTCGTTCTCGCGCGCACAAATACGCTGCGCTTCATCCTGAGTGAGATGATTCTGCGCTACAAGCTGTGCGCAGATATTTTCCGTGATGTGTTGCCACGCTTCCCCCGGCGTATTTTGGTAGTGAAAGCTACCGGGCCTGGAAAAGAAACGTTCCGGCTGATGACGAATAAATGCCGTCGCCAGAAAACTTTTGATTTGCTCCGTGCCTGCCGTGGTTATGATATTTTTGATGGTGAGAATATTTTTCACCGACTCATCGAGTAAATAGTGGCTGTTGTTGATGATTAATAGCGGCTCAACTTCCTGGCTAATCGCCGCCACCTCTTTTGGACTGCGCGCAATCATCACCCGGCAATTTAAGACATCTCGCTCGATGGCCAGTTGGTTAATCGTGGCGATGGCATTTTGGTCTGACAATAAGATGATCGGTTGGCGCTCGTTTTGATGCCGCTCCAGCGCGCAGGCGAAATACAGCCCGATAAGGTCACTATCAAAGAGCGGAATATCGAGTTTTTCGCGCAGTAGGGCAATAAAGCGCAGGCTCATATCAAAAGCCGCAGGCCAGGCGGCTTTCAGGTTATTCATGCTGTTTTGCCGGTGTTCCGGCAACCAAATGGGCGCGGCGACACAGCGGAGTAAATGCCCGGTGATATTCTCGACCAATTGCGCGTCAATAATGTTTAGCGAGGTGACGCTGGGGATATTTTGCAGTAATGAAACCACCACCTTGCTGGATATCGCTTTGGTTTGCTGCTGCTGTTTTTCGATTAACCCGAGAAGGGTTCTGAATGCGCTATCCGCTAAATAAATCCCCGCCTGTTCTACGGCGTTTTTTGGCGTTGCCAGCGGGCACTCCGGCCATTGAACGGTGAGCTGATTTCGCAGGGCATAAACGGCTAACACCAGGCTCGCCAGATATTCGCCGGGCATCGGCGAAAACGTGTCGATAGCGCCACATGCGGTTTGCAGTTGCTGAATGTTATCT
>JBOFJM010000475.1:0-3174 GCA_051656825.1 Kluyvera sp. | reverse complement strand
ACTTCCCTGTACTCTCGGGTAGGAAATCATTACCGTCGATACTTACCAGCGATAGTGGTGGTGTTTTTCCCAGCTATCGACCTCTTTTTTGGCCTGATCCTTCGCGTAACCGTAACGTTCCTGAATTTTACCGACCAATTGGTCGCGCTTCCCTTCAATGACGGTCACGTCATCATCGGTCAGTTTGCCCCATTGCTCTTTCACTTTGCCTTTAACCTGCTTCCAGTTACCGCCGACTTCGTCTTTATTCATCATCAAATCCTCATCGTCAGTGAATCAGTAGCGAGTGTCTTCGTTGCTGAACACACTCGTTTTCGCTAAGCGTGAGATTAATTGTAGTCAGTCATTCCGCCGTTGATTTATTATTCGGAATCTTTAACCATTTGGTCAGGAAAACCAGGTGTTATTGCGCCAGTGGCGTCGCCAGATAAAAGCCAGCGACAGGCCGCGCAGCGCCAGGAAAACAGCCAGTGACAGCCACAGCCCGTGGTTGCCCAACACAGGCAGCGCCAGCAGCGTAAGCGCAAAGCCGACAGCCGCTACCGCCATACTGTTACGCATCTCTGCGCCGCGCGTTGCGCCAATAAACATGCCGTCCAGCAGGTAACACCACACGCCGATAACCGGCAGCACCACTTGCCACAGTACGTAGTGATCTGCGAGCTGTTGAAGTTCAGGTAGGGATGTCAGCAACGCCACGATAGACTCGCCGAAAATGGCGTATACCAGCGCAAAAGCCAGCGCCACGATGCCAGCCTGACGACATGCCGCTCGCCAGACTTCCAACAGTTGGCTGCCATCGCGCGCGCCGTAAGCCTGCCCTGAATGGGCTTCCACAGCATAGGCAAAACCATCCAGCGCGTAAGCGGTAAAGGTCAGCATAGTCATCAGCACCGCGTTAACCGCCACGACATCGCTACCCAGGCGCGCGCCAAAGACCGTCACCGCGCCAAAGCAAAGCTGGAGCAACAGCGAGCGCAGCATGATATCGCGGTTGAGCGCCAGCAGGCGGCGCAGGTTACCGCGCCAGGCGTTTTTCAGCATCGCCCATGAAATACCACGCAATACCAATACCTTACGCACCATACCCAGGCCGACTAACAGCGTGGCGTATTCAGCAATGACCGTTGCCAGTGCCGCGCCCTGCACATTCATGTTCAGCCCCATCACCAGCCACAGGTCGAGCACGATATTCAGCACGTTGCCCACCACCAGCAAAATCACCGGCGCACGGGCATACTGAACGCCCAGCAGCCAGCCCAGCAGCACCAGGTTCGCCAGCGATGCCGGGGCGCTCAGCCAACGAATGGAGAGAAAACGCTGCGCCTGTTCTAACACTTCGCCGCTGCCGCCCACGATAGAGAGCGTCAGATGAATTAGCGGAGTTTGTAATACGATAATTAAAAGCCCCGCCCCTAGCGCCAACGCCAGCGGTTGTACCAGCGCGCGAGCCAGCGCCAGCGGGTCTTTCGCACCAAAAGCCTGGGCCGTAAGCCCTGTGGTGCTCATGCGTAAAAACAACAACAGCATAAACAGGAAGCTGGTTGCGGTGGCGCCAATGGCCACGCCGCCCAGGTAAACGGGGCTGTCTAAATGACCAATCACGGCAGTATCGACCAGCCCAAGCAAAGGGACGGTGATATTGGAGAAAATCATCGGTAGCGCCAGACGCCACAGAGCTTTATCGGCTGGAGTTAATAGCGACATTGAGATCAACCAGAAAGGAAAAAGGCTGCGATAGCAGAAGTATCGCAGCCATTAGAGAATGGGGGTTACAGCCACTCGCCGTTGCGAATAACGCCAACGGCCAGCCCTTCGATGGAGAAATTATGCTGGCGCAGATCAACCACGATAGGTGAAAACTCGCTGTTTTCCGGCAGAAGTTCGACGACGTTACCCTGTTTTTTCAGGCGTTTTACCGTCACTTCTTCGTCGATACGCGCGACGACAACCTGGCCGTTACGCACATCTTGAGTTTTATGTACTGCCAGCAGATCGCCGTCCATAATGCCGATATCTTTCATCGACATACCGCTAACGCGCAGCAGGAAGTCGGCGCTCGGTTTGAACAGTGACGGGTCAACCTGATAGTGACCTTCGATATGCTGTTGCGCCAGCAGCGGTTCACCCGCGGCGACGCGGCCCACCAGCGGCAGGCCCTCTTCTTCTTCCACCAGCAGACGGATACCGCGAGAAGCACCAGAAACAATCTCGATGACGCCTTTACGCGCCAGTGCTTTCAGATGTTCTTCAGCGGCGTTTGGGGAACGAAACCCCAAGCGCTGAGCAATTTCCGCACGTGTTGGCGGCATACCCGTTTGGCTGATGTGATCTCGAATGAGATCAAACACCTCTTGCTGCCTGGCCGTTAACGCTTTCATTCCGCCCCCTGGGTGTATATACAGTTATGCTGTGAGTATATACAGCTAGTGTCTATTTTGGAACCATAAAACACACAAAATCAGGCAGTTTTCACAGCTTTAGTGGAAATGAGCCCACAGTAGCGTGCCCCAGGTGAACAGCGCGACAAAAATAGCCAGCAGCACCGCCGCCGACCCCATATCTTTCGCCCGCCCGGACAGCTCGTGATATTCAGAGCCAATGCGGTCAACGACCGCTTCCAGTGCACTATTGAGAATTTCCACTATCATCACCAACAGGACGGAACCGATAAGCAGCACGCGGGTGATGGCGTCAACATCCAGCCAGCAGGCGATAATAATCGCGACAACCGAGGCCACACCTTCCTGGCGGAACGCCGCTTCGTTGATCCATGCCGCGCGAAATCCCTTCCAGGAATAGCCAGCGGCTTTGATGATTCGGGTAAGCCCAGTGGTATTATTAGCCATCTCAAGAACCTTTTATATTATTACGTCAATGACAATGCGTCTTTTTACGGCGTAATCCGAGCGGCGGCTACGTTGGCCGTGCCTCGAATTACTTCGTGTATTATGAGGCGGCAGAACAGAAATCTTGCAAACTTTCTGCTATTCTTGCCGCGCATTTGCATGATTAACCAGAGGCTTTACATCGTTTATGTCCGGCTGGCCACGAATTTACTATAAATTACTGAATTTACCATTAAGTGTCTTGGTAAAAAGTAAGTCTATCCCGGCAGAACCTGCTCAGGAGCTGGGGCTGGATACGTCACGTCCAATTATGTACGTCCTGCCT
>JBOFJM010000474.1:0-5013 GCA_051656825.1 Kluyvera sp. | reverse complement strand
CCAAGAACAGTTAATCGCTTCATGAGAAATCCAGAATAGATAAAAAGCAAAACGCCGCCAGCGAAGCGGTTACGCTTCCTGTACGGCGTTTATCACACAGCCTATACAAGCTTAGAACTGCATCAGCTCAGCTTCTTTCTCTGCCAGCGCCGCGTCAACTTTCTTCACCGCAGCATCCGTCAGTTTCTGAACGTCGTCCTGGGAACGGCGATCGTCATCTTCGCTGATTTCTTTGTCTTTCAGCAGTGCTTTTACTTTGTCGTTTGCGTCGCGACGAACGTTACGCACGGAAACGCGCGCCTGTTCTGCTTCACCACGAACGACTTTAATCAGGTCTTTACGACGCTCTTCCGTCAGCGGAGGCAGCGGAACGCGGATGTCAGTACCCGCAGAGCTTGGGTTCAGACCGAGGTCAGACGCCATAATTGCTTTTTCAACGGCCGGGCCCAAAGAGCGGTCGAATACGTTGATTTTCAGGGTACGAGTATCTTCTACGGTTACGCTCGCTAACTGACGCAGCGGCGTTGGCGTGCCGTAATATTCAACGACAATGCCGTCCAGCAGGCTGGGAGAAGCACGACCCGTGCGAATTTTGCTGATTTGGTTTTTGAACGCTTCAACGCATTTTTCCATGCGTACTTCAGCATCTTTTCTGATATCGCTAATCACGTTACGAATCCTTGAAAACTAGTCTCAGTCAGACCAGACGGTCACACACTACACGTTCTCCTTCAAGCAACCTCTCGCGGCTGCTCGAAGGTTTTCGTGTATATCAAGTGTGCTAAGTATAGTCTCGTTTAATTCATGCCACCGAGTATATCACTCACCGGATAAAGGCGAATCTTACCCGTATTTGGCGCTCACGGAAATTATTCCGTAATTAAAGTGCCTTCTTTTTCGCCCATGACAACGCGACGCAGTGCGCCAGGCTTGTTCATGTTGAATACGCGAATCGGCAATTTGTGGTCACGGGCCAGCGTAAAGGCCGCCAGATCCATAACTTTCAGTTCTTTATCCAGTACTTCGCTGTAGGTCAGCTGCTCGTACATGGTTGCAGTTGGGTCTTTCGCCGGGTCAGCGATGAACACGCCGTCAACTTTGGTTGCTTTCAGCACGACGTCGGCTTCGATTTCGATACCGCGCAGGCAAGCTGCGGAATCGGTGGTAAAGAACGGGTTGCCAGTACCGGCGGACAGAATCACGACGCGGTTATTACGCAGCAGGCTAATCGCCTCTGCCCAGCTATAGTTATCGCACACGCCGTTCAGCGGAATAGCCGACATCAGGCGAGCGTTCACATAGGCGCGATGCAGTGCGTCACGCATTGCCAGGCCGTTCATTACCGTAGCCAACATGCCCATGTGGTCGCCCACAACGCGGTTCATACCGGCTTTCGCCAGACCCGCACCACGGAACAGGTTGCCACCACCAATGACGACACCCACCTGAATGCCCAGCTCTACAAGTTCTTTAATCTCTTGCGCCATGCGGTCGAGAATACTTGCGTCAATACCGAAGCCTTCAGTCCCCTGCAATGCTTCACCGCTAAGCTTAAGCAGAATACGTTTGTAGACAGGTTTTGCGTTGGTAGCCATTTTCTTTCCTGAGAGTGTCACGAATGGGATGGTAAAAATTCAGGTGACATCATGCGTTCCTTGCCCATAAACCCCTATAGGAGCAGGCTGATATCCACATGACGATTTTTTCTTTACGACACAAAAGAGAGCCGCCCTCAGGCGGCTCCTTTACAGCAATTAAGACTGCTTGGACATTGCAGCAACTTCTGCTGCGAAGTCAGCCTCAACTTTTTCGATGCCTTCGCCCACTTCAAAGCGGATGAAGCCAGTCACGTCAGCGTTGTGCTCTTTCAGCAGCTGGCCAACGTTTTTGCTTGGGTCCATAACGAAAGGCTGACCGGTCAGAGAAACTTCGCCGGTGAATTTCTTCATGCGGCCTTCAACCATTTTCTCTGCGATTTCTTTCGGCTTACCAGACTGCATCGCGATGTCCAGCTGTACCTGGTATTCTTTCTCTACCACTTCAGCGGATACGTCTTCTGGTTTAACGAATTCTGGCTTGCTTGCAGCAACGTGCATTGCCAGGTGTTTAACCAGCTCTTCATCAGCGCCTTTAGCAGCAACCAGAACACCGATGCGCGCACCGTGCTGGTAGTTACCCAGAACGTCGCCTTCCAGGATTGCAACGCGACGGATGTTGATGTTCTCACCGATTTTAGCAACCAGTGCAACACGTTCTTCTTCGAACTGTGCTTTCAGGACTTCAACGTCAGTCACTTTACCAGCAACAGCTGCGTCCAGAACTTTGTCTGCGAACGCCTGGAAACCACCGTCTTTAGCAACGAAGTCAGTCTGGCAGTTAACTTCCAGAATCACGCCGAAGTTGCCTTCGATTTTGGTTTTGATCACGCCATCAGCAGCAACGTTGCCTGCTTTTTTAGCTGCTTTGATCGCGCCAGATTTACGCATGTTTTCGATTGCCAGCTCGATGTCGCCGTTAGCTTCAGTCAGTGCTTTTTTGCAATCCATCATGCCTGCGCCAGTACGTTCACGCAGCTCTTTTACCAGGGAAGCGGTAATTTCAGCCATTCTAAAATCCTCGGGAGGTGTTACCTGCCTGGCCTAAAACCAAACAGATTTAAAAGTAAAAAAGGGGGCCATAAACAGGCCCCCTAACCAAACTTGATACTACCTGGTTTATAAGGGCTCTAACGAGCGTGCCTTATTACTCAGCTTCTACGAAGCTTTCTTCTGCCTGGGAAGCCAGATCAGAAGAACGGCCTTCGCGAACGGTAGCCGCTACAGCGCTCAGGTACAGGGTCACAGCACGGATTGCGTCATCGTTACCCGGGATAACGAAATCAACGCCATCTGGATCAGAGTTGGTATCAACGATAGAGAATACTGGGATACCCAGGTTGTTCGCTTCTTTGATAGCAATGTGCTCGTGGTCAGCATCGATTACGAACAGTGCGTCCGGCAGGCCGCCCATGTCTTTGATACCGCCCAAGCTGTTTTCCAGTTTCTCAAGCTCACGAGTACGCATCAGCGCTTCTTTCTTGGTCAGCTTGTCGAAAGTACCGTCCTGAGACTGAGTTTCCAGATCTTTCAGACGTTTGATGGACTGACGAACGGTTTTCCAGTTAGTCAGCATACCGCCCAGCCAGCGATGGTTCACGAAGAACTGGTCGCAGCTGTTAGCAGCTTCTTTCACAGCTTCGCTTGCAGCGCGTTTAGTACCAACGAAAAGGATTTTACCTTTGCGAGAAGAGATCTTGTTCAGTTCAGCCAGAGCTTCGTTGAACATCGGTACAGTTTTCTCAAGGTTGATGATGTGAACTTTGTTACGTGCGCCGAAGATGAAAGGCTTCATTTTCGGGTTCCAGTAACGGGTCTGGTGACCGAAGTGAACACCAGCCTTGAGCATGTCGCGCATGGAAACAGTTGCCATGGTTTAAAACCTCTATAGATAAAGTTGGGGTTAAGCCTCCACGCATCCCATATTACCGACCCCTAAGGGCACCCCGGAATATGTGCCGATACGTGTGTGTTATTACACAAAGTGAGATTTGTCGCTTCCGACCAAAACAATGAACGGAAGTTCGGCGCGCTTTATACCATAAATTCACCGCAGACACCAACAGTTGTTGTCATCTCCTGCGAGGCACGAAAGGCGAAGTTATGAATGATTCTCAGTTTGGCAGGGGATGCTCCTGGCTGTTAACATTGACATCACTAATACTCAATTATTGTCGAAACAATCGACACTGATGGACAAAATCCATGGCTATTTCTCTTAAAACACCTGAAGACATCGAAAAAATGCGCGTTGCTGGCCGTCTGGCGGCAGAAGTGCTGGAAATGATCGAACCCTACGTAAAGCCAGGTGTGACCACTGGCGAGCTGGATCGCATCTGTAACGACTATATCGTTAACGAGCAGAAAGCGATTTCCGCCTGTCTGGGCTACCACGGCTATCCGAAATCGGTCTGCATCTCGATTAACGAAGTGGTTTGCCACGGCATCCCTGATGATGAAAAACATCTGAAAGACGGTGATATCGTCAACATCGACGTGACCGTCATCAAAGATGAATTCCACGGCGACACCTCCAAAATGTTCATCGTCGGCAAACCGACTATCCTGGGCGAGCGTCTGTGCCGTATCACCCAGGAAAGCCTGTATCTGGCGCTGAAAATGGTGAAACCAGGCGTGAACCTGCGTGAAATTGGCGCGGCGATTCAGAAATTCGTCGAGGCCGAAGGCTTCTCTGTGGTGCGCGAATACTGCGGTCACGGCATTGGTCGCGGATTCCATGAAGAACCGCAGGTGCTGCACTACGACTCGCGCGAAACCGACGTGGTACTGAAACCCGGTATGACATTCACCATCGAACCGATGGTCAATGCGGGCAAGAAAGAAATTCGCACCATGAAAGACGGTTGGACGGTAAAAACCAAAGACCGGAGCTTGTCTGCACAGTACGAGCATACTATTGTGGTGACAGACAACGGCTGCGAGATTCTGACCCTGCGCAAGGATGACACCATCCCTGCGGTTATCACGCACAGTGCATGAATTACCTGATGGCGCAGCGCTTCGTTAACGCAAGCCGGATAAAACCGGTAAAGGCTGATGAAGCCGCACCCTCATTAAACTTAAGCCGGCACTCGCCGGCTTTTTTTATAGGTGATAGTTTTTTCTTATGGGTGGCACGATGACAAATCCCTTACCTGAACTGGCTTGCACCTCCCTTCCCGCGCTGGCAGGCCAGCCGGAAAATCCGGTCACCTGGCCGCAAAGCAGCCTGAACTGCGCTGAAATAAAAGCCCGCCTCGATGATTTTCAACGCTGGCTGGGCGAGGCGTTTGATAACGGGATATCCGCCGAACAGTTGATTGTGGCGCGTACCGAATTTATCGACCAACTCCAGGCTATTACTTAGGCCACCTATTCTATTGTCATTACATATATGCATGTAATGTGCGGATCGGTG
>JBOFJM010000473.1:0-1795 GCA_051656825.1 Kluyvera sp. | reverse complement strand
CTGAAACCATCGTTGAGCAGGAAACCAGTGAATTTATGGCCTGGCTGCGCGCCCAAAGCGCGAGCGAAATCATTCGTGATTATCGTTCCCAGGCTGAAATGGTGCGTGAAGAACTCACCGCTAAAGCGGTCGCAGCGCTGGAACAAGGCGGCGACCCGCAGGCCATTATGCAGGATCTGGCGCGTAAATTGACCAATCGCCTGATCCACGCACCTACTAAATCTCTTCAGCAGGCCGCCCGTGACGGGGATGATGAACGCCTGCATATTCTGCGCAACAGCCTCGGGCTGGAGTAGCACAACTCTATTTATCACAAGGTGCATTTACGCCAATGAAGCCTTCTATTGTTGCTAAACTGGAAGCTCTGTATGAGCGCCATGAAGAAGTTCAGGCGCTGCTGGGCGATGCGGCAACGATCGCCGATCAGGATCGTTTCCGGGCGCTGTCGCGTGAATACGCGCAGCTGAGCGACGTTGCTCGTTGTTATACTGACTGGCGTCAGATTCAGGACGATATTGAAACCGCGCAGATGATGCTCGACGATCCTGAAATGCGCGAAATGGCGCAGGAAGAACTGCACGAAGCCAAAACGAAAGGTGAAGCGCTGGAACAACAGTTGCAGGTTCTGCTGCTGCCGCGTGACCCGGACGACGAACGTAACGCCTTCCTTGAAGTCCGCGCCGGTACGGGCGGTGACGAAGCCGCGCTCTTCGCGGGTGATCTGTTCCGCATGTACAGCCGCTACGCCGAAGCGCGCCGCTGGCGTGTGGAAATCATGAGCGCCAGCGAAGGTGAACATGGCGGTTATAAAGAGGTGATCGCCAAGATCAGCGGCGAGGGCGTTTATGGACGCCTGAAGTTTGAGTCTGGCGGTCATCGCGTTCAGCGCGTTCCGGCTACCGAATCTCAGGGGCGTATTCATACGTCGGCCTGTACCGTTGCGGTGCTGCCAGAAGTGCCAGAAGCCGAACTGCCGGATATCAACCCGGCGGACTTGCGCATTGATACCTTCCGTTCCTCCGGGGCGGGTGGCCAGCACGTTAACACCACCGATTCCGCCATTCGTATTACCCACTTGCCAACCGGTATTGTGGTTGAGTGTCAGGACGAACGTTCCCAGCATAAAAACAAAGCAAAAGCGATGTCGGTGCTTGGCTCGCGTATTCGCGCCGCCGAAATCTCACGTCGCCAGCAGGCTGAAGCCTCTGAGCGCCGTAACCTGCTGGGTAGCGGCGATCGTAGCGATCGTAACCGTACCTATAACTTCCCGCAGGGCCGTGTGACCGACCACCGCATCAACCTGACGTTGTACCGTCTGGATGAAACCATGGAAGGCAAACTGGACATGCTGATTGAGCCTATCGTGCAGGAATATCAGGCTGACCAGTTAGCGGCGTTGTCCGAGCTGGAATGATGACCTATCGACAGTGGCTGCAACAGGCCGTTGCGGCGCTGGTAGCGAGCGAAAGCCCGCGCCGTGACGCTGAAATTCTGTTGGGGCATGTTACCGGCAAGGCGCGAACGTTTATTTTAGCGTTTGATGAAACCGAACTGAGCGCATCGCAGGCCGATGCGCTGGCGCAGCTATTGGCACGCCGTGTTAACGGCGAGCCGGTAGCGCATCTGGTAGGCTCGCGTGAGTTCTGGTCGCTGCCGCTGTTTGTCTCCCCGGCGACGCTTATCCCTCGCCCGGATACCGAGTGCCTGGTCGAGCAGGCGCTGGCGCGCTTGCCGACAACGCCGTGCCGCATTCTCGATTTGGGAACCGGTACTGGCGCGGTGGCGCTGGCGTTAG
>JBOFJM010000472.1:0-2339 GCA_051656825.1 Kluyvera sp. | reverse complement strand
TCTCCACCGTGCGGCGAATTTCAACCGTTTCCAGCACTTCCAGCAGCGTTGGGCCGCTATACCACGGCATGGTCGCGCTTTGGCTGGCGACGTTATCCCCTTCCAGCGCCGAAAGCGGCACAAAACGGATGTCGAGATTACCCGGCAACTGTTCGGCAAAGGTCAGATATTCTTCGCGAATGCGGTTAAACGTCTCTTCGCTGTAGTCCACGAGATCCATTTTGTTGATAGCCACCACCAGGTGCTTAATCCCCAGCAGCGTTGAAATAAAGCTATGGCGGCGCGTTTGATCAAGCACGCCTTTACGGGCATCAATCAGCAAAATGGCTAAGTCACAGGTTGATGCGCCGGTCGCCATATTGCGGGTGTACTGCTCGTGCCCAGGGGTGTCGGCGATAATAAATTTGCGCTTTTCGGTGGAGAAATAGCGGTAAGCCACATCGATAGTAATGCCCTGCTCGCGCTCGGCCTGAAGGCCATCCACCAGCAGCGCCAGATCCAGCTTCTCGCCCTGTGTGCCATGACGTTTGCTGTCATTGTGCAACGAGGAGAGCTGGTCTTCGTAAATCTGGCGGGTGTCGTGCAGCAGGCGGCCAATCAGCGTACTTTTGCCGTCATCGACGCTGCCGCAGGTCAAAAAGCGCAGCAGGCTTTTGTGCTGCTGAGCGTGCAGGTAGGCTTCAACGCCGCCTTCATCGGCAATTTGTTGTGCAATAGTGGTGTTCATGGCGGCTCCTTAGAAATAACCCTGACGTTTTTTAAGCTCCATGGAGCCGGCCTGATCGCGGTCGATAACGCGCCCCTGACGTTCACTGGTGGTCGAAACCAGCATCTCTTCGATAATTTCCGGCAGCGTCTGCGCGTCGGACTCCACCGCGCCGGTCAACGGCCAGCATCCCAGAGTACGGAAGCGCACCATCCGTTTTTTGATAACCTCGCCCGGTTGCAGGTCGATACGGTCATCGTCAATCATCATCAACATGCCATCTCGCTCCAGCACTGGGCGCTCAGCCGCCAGGTACAGCGGAACAATGTCAATATTTTCCAGGTAGATGTACTGCCAGATATCCAGCTCAGTCCAGTTCGACAGCGGGAATACGCGGATGCTTTCGCCTTTGTTGATTTGCCCGTTGTAGTTATGCCAAAGCTCCGGGCGCTGGTTTTTAGGATCCCAGCGGTGGAAGCGGTCACGGAAGGAGTAGATACGCTCTTTGGCGCGCGATTTCTCTTCATCACGGCGCGCGCCGCCAAATGCCGCATCAAAACCATATTTATTCAGCGCCTGCTTCAGCCCTTCGGTTTTCATAATGTCGGTATGCTTGGCGCTACCGTGCTCGAATGGGTTAATGTCCATCGCCACCCCTTCCGGGTTTTTATGCACCAACAGCTCGCAGCCATAGGCTTTCGCGGTACGGTCGCGGAACTCGTACATCTCACGGAATTTCCAGCCGGTATCAACGTGCAGCAGTGGGAACGGCAGCGTGCCCGGATAAAACGCCTTGCGCGCCAGATGCAGCATCACGCTGGAATCTTTACCGATGGAGTACATCATCACCGGATTAGAAAATTCGGCAGCCACCTCACGGATGATATGGATGCTTTCCGCCTCCAGTTGCCGCAGGTGAGTAAGTCGTTTTTGGTCCATAACCATTCCTTAAGCCTGATTCATTGCACGTTTGTTGTGTTGGAGGTCTGTGTTGTTGGCATGTATTGGGTTGTTGCGGCGGGCGTCGTGCTACAACTCGCTAACAATCAGCAATAGAGGGACTATAGGGGGACGCTTAGACCAAATGAAATTACGAAATGGAATGAGTTGTTACTCAAAGGAATAACGCGGCAGAAAAGCAAATATCAAAAAGTGCTTAACACTCTCTTTTTTCGGCATTTAAGAGCTTTTGAAATTGTGTAATGAAAACCACAGTTTCATACTAGGCGCGTCTATTTTTTTGCTCTGTTGTAAGGACTTCCTATGTTCTCCGCATTGCGCCACTGCATGGCAGCCCTGGCGCTCGGCGTTTGTATTACCCTTCCCGTACAGGCCGTGGCCTCACCGCTGGGAACCATCGCCAATACCCAGGTTCGTTATATCGCCACCTATTTCCCTGGCCGCATTACCGGTACTCCGGCTGAAATGCTGTCTGCAGACTATATTCGCCAACAGTTTGCTGAAATGGGTTACCAGAGCGATATCCGCACGTTTACCAGCCGCTATATCTATACCAGCAAAAATAACCGTAAAAACTGGCACAATATTATTGGCAGCACGGTGATTGCCGCGCATGAAGGTAAATCACGTCAGCAAATTATCGTGATGGCGCATCTGGATACCTACGCTCCAC
>JBOFJM010000471.1:0-3836 GCA_051656825.1 Kluyvera sp. | reverse complement strand
AAGTGCTGAAAAAAATGAAGAAAACGGCTGAAGATTACCTGGGTGAACCAGTAACTGAAGCGGTTATCACCGTTCCTGCGTACTTCAACGATGCTCAGCGTCAGGCTACTAAAGATGCTGGCCGTATCGCAGGTCTGGAAGTAAAACGTATCATCAACGAACCAACCGCCGCAGCGCTGGCTTACGGTCTGGATAAAGAAGTCGGCAACCGTACTATCGCGGTATACGACCTCGGTGGTGGTACTTTCGATATCTCCGTTATCGAAATCGACGAAGTTGACGGCGAAAAAACCTTCGAAGTTCTGGCAACCAACGGTGATACCCACCTGGGTGGTGAAGACTTCGATACCCGTCTGATCAACTACCTCGTTGACGAGTTTAAGAAAGATCAGGGCATCGACCTGCGTAACGACCCGCTGGCGATGCAGCGCCTGAAAGAAGCCGCTGAGAAAGCGAAGATCGAACTGTCTTCCGCTCAGCAGACCGACGTGAACCTGCCGTACATCACTGCAGACGCGACCGGTCCTAAACACATGAACATTAAAGTGACCCGTGCGAAACTGGAAAGCCTGGTAGAAGACCTGGTGAACCGTTCTATCGAGCCGCTGAAAGTTGCTCTGCAAGATGCTGGCCTGTCCGTATCCGACATCCAGGACGTTATCCTGGTCGGTGGTCAGACTCGTATGCCAATGGTTCAGAAGAAAGTGGCTGAATTCTTTGGTAAAGAGCCACGTAAAGACGTTAACCCAGATGAAGCTGTGGCTATCGGTGCAGCCGTTCAGGGTGGTGTTCTGACGGGCGAAGTGAAAGACGTACTGCTGCTGGACGTTACCCCTCTGTCTCTGGGTATCGAAACCATGGGCGGCGTAATGACTGCGCTTATCAACAAAAACACCACTATCCCGACGAAACACAGCCAGGTGTTCTCTACCGCTGAAGACAACCAGTCTGCGGTAACCATCCATGTGATTCAGGGTGAACGTAAACGTGCGTCTGATAACAAATCTCTGGGCCAGTTCAACCTGGATGGTATCAGCCCAGCACCGCGCGGTATGCCGCAAATCGAAGTGACCTTCGATATCGATGCTGACGGTATTCTGCACGTTTCCGCGAAAGACAAAAACAGCGGTAAAGAGCAGAAAATCACCATCAAGGCCTCTTCTGGTCTGAACGAAGAAGAGATCCAGAAAATGGTTCGCGAAGCAGAAGCGAATGCTGAATCTGACCGTAAGTTCGAAGAACTGGTTCAGACTCGCAACCAGGGTGACCATCTGCTGCACAGCACTCGCAAGCAGGTTGAAGAAGCCGGCGACCAACTGCCAGCTGACGACAAAACTGCCATTGAATCTGCTCTGACAGCGCTGGAAGGTTCTCTGAAAGGCGAAGACAAAGCTGATATCGAAGCGAAAATGCAGGCGCTGGCTCAGGTTTCCCAGAAACTGATGGAAATCGCTCAGCAGCAGCACGCACAGCAGCAGGCTGGTGCAGCAGGCGCTGATGCTTCTGCAAACAACGCGAAAGATGACGATGTTGTTGACGCCGAGTTTGAAGAAGTGAAAGACAAAAAATAATCGCCCTTTGAACGGGTAATTACTGGCACGGGCGAAGAGGTTTCCTCTCCGCCCGTGCACGCATGTTAGGGGCAGATAAAAAGAGATGGCGAAACAAGACTATTACGAGATTTTAGGCGTTTCCAAAACAGCGGAAGAGCGTGAAATCAAAAAGGCGTACAAACGCCTGGCCATGAAATATCACCCAGACCGTAACCAGGGTGATAAAGAGGCCGAAGCAAAATTTAAAGAAATCAAAGAAGCCTACGAAGTCCTGACCGATGCGCAAAAACGTGCCGCCTACGATCAATACGGCCATGCCGCATTTGAGCAAGGTGGCATGGGTGGCGGCGGCGGCGGATTCGGCGGCGGCGCTGATTTCAGCGATATCTTTGGTGACGTGTTCGGCGATATCTTCGGTGGCGGTCGTGGCCGTCAGCGTGCTTCACGGGGTGCCGATCTGCGCTACAACATGGATCTCACGCTGGAAGAAGCTGTCCGTGGTGTGACCAAAGAGATCCGTATCCCAACTCTGGAAGAGTGCGACATTTGCCACGGTAGCGGTGCGAAAGCGGGTTCTCAGCCACAGACTTGCCCAACCTGTCACGGTTCCGGCCAGGTGCAGATGCGTCAGGGCTTCTTCGCCGTACAGCAGACCTGTCCACACTGTCAGGGGCGCGGTACGCTGATTAAAGATCCGTGTAATAAATGCCACGGTCACGGGCGCGTTGAGAAAACCAAAACGCTGTCGGTTAAAATCCCGGCTGGCGTGGATACCGGCGATCGCATTCGTCTGTCTGGCGAAGGTGAAGCAGGTGAGCACGGCGCACCGGCAGGCGACCTGTATGTACAGGTTCAGGTGAAGCAGCACGCTATCTTTGAGCGTGAAGGCAACAACCTGTACTGCGAAGTGCCAATCAACTTCTCCATGGCGGCGCTGGGCGGCGAGATTGAAGTCCCGACGCTTGATGGCCGTGTGAAACTGAAAATCCCTGGTGAAACGCAAACCGGCAAACTGTTCCGTATGCGTGGCAAAGGGGTTAAATCAGTTCGCGGTGGTGCGCAGGGCGACCTGCTGTGCCGCGTGGTCGTAGAAACGCCAGTAGGCCTGAACGAGAAGCAGAAACAGCTGCTCAAAGATCTGCAAGAAAGCTTTGGCGGCCCGACCGGGGAAAACAACAGCCCGCGTTCGAAAAGCTTCTTCGATGGCGTGAAGAAATTCTTTGATGACCTGACACGCTAATCTTTCGCCGTCAGGCGAAAGAGTGAAAACCGAAAACCCGGGGCATTGTGCTCCGGGTTTTTGTCTATAGAAGCCCCCCTGCCGGGTGGGTTTAGCTTTAGGGCAGTGATTAAAACCCTTTATTGATTTGTTAAAACGCCTTGCGGTCTGGTAACGGCAACGGTCAAACAAGGAATCAAAAGGTCGTCGCAATGAGAGACGATAAGAGCTTAGCGCACTGTAACTCTGAAAAATCTCTGGCTATGCTGGAGGATATTTATTCTACGTGTCTCATGCATATTATGTTTGGCTAGTTTTTGCCACTATAATGAATAGGCAAGGTTTGCTTATCTCAGAGTAACTGCACAATTGTAGCTGATTAGAATTGATTTATTGTGAGTATTATCTATATTGCTTTTTTCGCATTTAGAGGCTGGTAGTGGATGGGATCGAAAGGTGCCAATAAAGATTTTGACTATAATTTGATCAAAATTCTTGACGCTATTATTTCAGCTGGAAATGCGGTTAAGGCAGCCAAGAAATTAGGAATAACCCCCGCCGCTGTTTCTCTGGCGCTTAAGCGCCTGCAAAATCACTATCAAGAAGACCTCTTCGTCAGAGGTAAAGAAGGGCTGTTACCCACGGCTAAAGCTATCGAAATTCATCAGAATTTCCGCCAGGCTATGGAGTTGGTTGATGACACTTTTCAGGTTAATAGCGGAAAAAGCGAGGATGCGCATATCACAATTTTGGGAGGGGATGTTGTCGAAAGCTACTATCTTTCTCAACTGTATGGTGAAGGTGTTTTCGAGCGTATATTAGTCAGCCATTTCTCATCCAGAAATATAGATCGCGAATGGATGATTGAGAAACTGTTTACTGCAGAGTGCGATCTACTGATTGGTATTGATCCCATTGTAGTTCCTGGTGTTGATAACCAAATCATCGATAGCTTCAAGAGCTTTGTTTGTATCTGCTCCAGCAACCATATGCTGAGTCAATTATCACAGCTCTCTCTTCATCATTTCTACTCATCTCGTCATGCTTTATATCAATCTGGTGTC
>JBOFJM010000470.1:0-3169 GCA_051656825.1 Kluyvera sp. | reverse complement strand
ACCTTGCTGATGCACAAAAACACCCCAGCTATAAATATATCCCCTCGGTAAAAGAAGAGCGCTTCCGCGCATTTCTTGGCGTGCCTATTATTCAGCGCCGCCAACTGCTGGGCGTGCTGGTGGTACAGCAGCGTGAGCTACGCCAGTTTGATGAAAGCGAAGAGTCTTTCCTCGTCACGCTCGCCACTCAAATGGCCGCTATCCTCTCGCAATCTCAGCTTGCCGCGCTGTTTGGTCAGTATCGGCAAACGCGTATCCGTGCGCTGCCAGCTTCCCCTGGCGTCGCCATCGCCGAAGGGTGGATGGACGCCACACTGCCGCTGATGGAACAGGTTTACGAAGCCTCATCGCTGGATACTGCGCTAGAGCGTGAACGCCTGACCGGCGCGCTGGAAGAGGCGGCGAACGAGTTTCGCCGCTATAGCAAACGCTACTCTGCCGGGGCGCAAAAAGAGACTGCGGCTATTTTCGACCTCTACTCGCACCTGCTTTCCGACGCGAGCCTGCGCCGCGAGCTGTTCGCGGAAGTGGATAAAGGATCGGTCGCCGAGTGGGCGGTAAGAAAAGTTGTCGAAAAATTTGCCGAACAGTTTGCCGCACTGCGCGACGGATATCTAAAAGAACGCGCGGGCGATTTACGGACGCTGGGGCAGCGTTTGTTGTTCCACCTCGATGACACCACGCAAGGGGCCAACGCCTGGCCTGAGCGCTTTGTTTTAGTGGCCGATGAACTCTCTGCTACCACGCTCGCTGAAGTACCGCAGGATCGTTTAACCGGTGTGGTGGTGCGCGATGGTGCGGCTAACTCCCACGCGGCGATTATGGTGCGTGCGATGGGGGTGCCAACGGTGATGGGCGCGGATATCCAACCGTCGATCCTTCACGGACGTACGCTGGTAGTAGACGGCTATCGCGGCGAATTATTGATAGATCCAGAGCCGATCCTGCTTCAGGAATATCAGCGCCTGGTCAGCGAAGAAAACGAACTCAGCCGCCTGGCGGAAGGAGATGTAGAACGTCCGGCTGAGCTTAAAAGCGGCGAGCGCATCAAAGTGATGCTCAATGCTGGCCTTAGCCCAGAGCACGAGCAAAAACTAGGGCGGCGCATCGACGGTATCGGCCTGTATCGCACCGAAATACCGTTTATGCTGCAAAGCGGTTTCCCGTCGGAAGAAGAACAAGTGGCGCAGTATCAGGGCATGTTACAGATGTTCAACGACAAGCCGGTGACACTGCGTACTCTCGACGTTGGGGCGGATAAACAACTGCCGTATATGCCCATCAGCGAAGAAAATCCATGTCTGGGCTGGCGCGGCATTCGTATTACGCTCGATCAGCCAGAGATCTTCCTGGTGCAGGTGCGAGCGATGCTGCGCGCCAACGCGGCGACTGGCAACTTAAGCATTTTGCTGCCGATGGTCACGAGTCTTGATGAGGTGGACGAAGCCCGCCGCCTGATTGATCGTGCCGGTCGCGAAGTGGAAGAGATGATTGGTTACGCTATTCCAAAACCGCGTATTGGAATCATGCTCGAAGTGCCGTCGATGGTCTTTATGCTGCCGCATCTGGCAAACCGCATCGACTTTATCTCGGTGGGGACTAACGACCTGACGCAGTACGTACTGGCGGTGGATCGTAACAATACTCGCGTTGCGAATATTTACGACAGCCTGCATCCTGGCATGATTCGCGTGCTGTCGATGATTGTGCAGGAAGCCGAGCGCTACGGCATTGATTTACGCCTGTGCGGTGAAATGGCGGGCGACCCGATGTGCGTAACGATTTTGGTTGGCCTCGGTTTCCGTCATTTATCGATGAACGGTCGCTCGGTGGCGCGCGTGAAATATCTGCTGCGTAACATCGATCTCGAAGATGCTAAAAACCTGGCGATACGCAGCCTTGACGCACAGATGGCGACCGAAGTGCGCCATCAAGTGGCGGCATTTATGGAGCGTCGTGGCCTTGGCGGCCTGATTCGCGGCGGTCTATAGCGTAGGCCTGATAAGCGCAGCGCCATCAGGCAATGCGCCAGCCCCTGCCGGATGGCGGCGTAAACGCCTTATCCGGCCTACAAACTCGCACACCGTAGGCCTGATAAGCGCAGCGCCATCAGGCAGTGCACCAAACCCCACCGGCGACCTCCGCTTATACATATCTTTTACATCTTCCTGGCATCACCTCCTATCCCCCTTATGCTATCATTCGCCACTTTGGAGCGCCTGAAGCATCAGGCGCACATCTCTACCGCTGTCCACTTCCGGCGGAATAACAAGCACTTGTGGTGACAGATGAATAGTGGTTATCTGCGTTTCCCGGACTTTGATCCGGTAATTTTCTCCCTGGGCCCAGTCTCCCTGCATTGGTACGGCATGATGTATCTTGTGGGCTTCATCTTCGCGATGTGGCTGGCAACACGCCGTGCAAACCGCCCCAACAGCGGCTGGACGAAAAACGAAGTTGAAAACCTGCTGTACGCGGGCTTCCTTGGGGTATTCCTCGGCGGGCGCATCGGCTATGTGATGTTCTACAACTTTGACTCGTTCCTGCAAGATCCGCTGTATCTGTTCCGCGTCTGGGATGGCGGCATGTCCTTCCACGGCGGGCTGATTGGGGTGATTGTGGTGATGATAATCTTCGCCCGTCGCACCAAACGCACGTTCTTCCAGGTTTCCGATTTCATCGCACCGCTGATCCCATTCGGCTTAGGTTGTGGTCGTCTGGGTAACTTTATCAACGGTGAACTGTGGGGCCGCGTCGATCCAAGTTTCCACTACACCATGCTGTTCCCTGGCTCGCGCGCGGAAGATATCGCGCTGCTGCCGTCTCATCCTGAATGGCAAACGCTGTTTGATACCTACGGCTCACTGCCGCGCCACGCTTCCCAGTTGTACGAAATGGCGCTGGAAGGGGTTGTGCTGTTCCTGATCCTCAACTTCTTTATTCGCAAGCCTCGCCCAACCGGCTCGGTCTCCGGCCTGTTCCTGATTGGCTATGGCCTGTTCCGTATTATCTCTGAATTCTTCCGCCAGCCGGATGCGCAGTTTACCGGTGCATGGGTTCAGTACATCAGCATGGGGCAGATTCTTTCGATTCCGATGGTGCTTGCGGGTATCATTATGATGGTCTGGGCGTTTCGCCGTCCGCAGCAACAGATCTCCTGAGGAAGCAT
>JBOFJM010000469.1:0-2770 GCA_051656825.1 Kluyvera sp. | reverse complement strand
ACCCTGGGCGGCCTCAACGTCGCGCCGGATAATAATCTATTGGCGGTAACCGAAGATTTTCTCTCGCGCCGCCAATATGGCCTGCGCATTCGCCACCTGGAAAATGAAACGTGGCTGCCGGAAGTGATTGAAAATGTCTCGCCGGGCGTCGTATGGGCCAATGACTCGCGCGCGCTGTACTATGTTCGCCAGCACCCAACCACGCTGCTGCCGTGGCAGGTTTGGCGGCATCAGGTCGGTGCTCCGGCAACGCAGGACGAGCTTATCTATGAAGAAGCGGATGAAACCTTCTACGTAAGCCTGCACAAAACCTCGTCGCGCCAATATGTGGTGATTGCGCTTTCCAGCGCGACAACCAGTGAAATGCTATTGTTGGATGCCGACCAACCGGACGCCAGGCCGCGCGCCTATCTACCACGCCGTAAGGATCACGAATACAGCCTCGATCACTATCAACAGCAGTTTTATCTGCGCTCTAACCGTGATGGGAAAAACTTTGGCCTGTACCGCAGCGCCGGATGGGTGGAAAGCTAGTGGCAGACGCTGATTGCCCCGCGCAGCGACGTGATGCTGGAAGATTTCACCCTGTTCCGTGATTGGCTGGTGGTGGAAGAACGTGAGCGGGGTTTAACCCGATTGCGGCAAATTCACCGTCATCGCCAGCAGGAAACGGCAATCGCTTTCGATGATCCGGCGTACGTCACCTGGATTGCCCATAATCCTGAACCTGAAACTGCCTGTTTGCGTTACGGATATTCGTCAATGACCACGCCAGATACGTTGTTTGAACTGGACATGGACAGCGGAGAGCGCCGGGTACTAAAGCAGCAAGAAGTTAAAGGCTTTGACGCCAGCCGCTATCGTAGCGAACGTTTTTGGATAACTGCTCGCGATGGCGTCGAAGTGCCAGTCTCGCTGGTGTATCGTCATGAACATTTCCGTCGCGGTAAAAATCCGCTGTTGGTTTACGGTTACGGCTCTTACGGCGCCAGTATGGACGCCGATTTCAGCAGTAGCCGTTTGAGCCTGCTCGATCGCGGGTTTGTCTTTGCCATTGCCCATATACGCGGCGGCGGGGAGTTAGGGCAGCAGTGGTATGAAGACGGGAAATTCTTGAAAAAGAAAAATACCTTCAATGACTACCTCGATGTTTGCGATGCGCTGCTGGAAAAAGGTTACGGCGACCCTGCGCTCTGTTATGGCATGGGCGGCAGTGCTGGGGGGATGCTGATGGGCACGGCCATTAACGAACGCCCGGAACTGTTTCATGGCGTGGTCGCGCAAGTGCCGTTTGTCGATGTGGTCACGACCATGCTCGATGAATCCATCCCGCTAACGACCGGCGAATTTGAAGAGTGGGGCAACCCGCAGGACGAAACGTACTATCGCTATATGAAGTCCTACAGCCCGTATGACAACGTTCGACCTCAGGCTTACCCGCATTTACTGGTGACGACCGGCTTGCACGACTCACAGGTGCAATACTGGGAACCGGCGAAATGGGTGGCAAAACTGCGTGAGCTGAAGGTGGATGATAACCTGTTGCTACTGTGTGCCGACATGGACTCAGGGCACGGCGGGAAATCCGGGCGTTACAAAAGCTATGAAGGCGTTGCGCTTGAGTTCGCATTCCTGATTGCCCTGGCGCAGGGAACTCTGCCAGGGTGTACTGAACGCTAGTTACTTATCGAGGTAGTGTTTGAGCGTAAGGCGCAGTTCCGGGCTCATGCGGTCGAGGTTATTAAACAGCCACCGCAGATAGCCCGGGTCGTTCTTCGCCACCTCGGAGACTTCCTGCCCACGGTATTTGCCGAAGGTAAAGGTGCGTAGCAACGCTGGGCGGCCTGTTACCTCAACCATTTGCTCCGCCGTCCAGCCAGAGGTTTGCATAATATCAATCAACAGCGCGGCGGTAATGTAGCAGTCATACAGCGCTCGGTGGTGATGCAGCCCCGGCGGCGTCGCCACGCTGAGCTTGCGTGATTTATACAGCGCCATATTGCTGTATTTGATGCCGGGCCACAGGCGGCGCGCCATTTTCATGGTGCAAATCCATTCGCCGTCCATTTCGGGCAGTACTCGGCGGTCAAAGCTGGCGTTATGCGCGACATACCACGGGCTACCCTGGTAAAAAGGCACGACGTCCTCAATCCACGGTTTATCGGCGACCATCTCTTCGGTAATGCGATGAATAGCCATTGCCTGCGCGCTGATGGGGCGGTCGGGGCGAACCAAATGGCTCATGGGATTGACTATCTGACCGTCAATAACATCAACGGAGGCTATCTCAACGACGCCTCCTTGTAGATCGCAGGTTTCGGTATCTATTACGCGCAGCATGGCAGGCTCCCAGCCAAAACGACTAGCGTAATGGAATGATCTCACCTTGCCAACCCTGAGCGCTTTTTCTGCCGGTCAGCAGCAGTTCACCGCTGTCGGCGCGCACGATGAGCTGGCCGTTTTCATCCCATAATGCACTGCCACCGGAAAAACGACCGCTGGCGTAGTTCGACTTTAATACGGCAATGGCGTACTTGTGGGCAAAACGCTGCAACCGCTGGGTGATGCGCTGCTGCTGAGGCTCCGCCATCCCGCTTACTGTCGCCAGTAGCGAGGCCTGCGCAGACAGTTCGCAGCCGTCCGCGTTTAGCTCAAAGACACTGACCTGATCCGATTCTGGTGCCAGGCACGTTCCGTGGCCTTGCTGATGCTTAACCGGCTTGTCGGTGGAGGGGGCAAAAATCACGATACCTTTGATGCGTTTGCCGCC
>JBOFJM010000468.1:0-2820 GCA_051656825.1 Kluyvera sp. | reverse complement strand
TTGCCGATGCTGCTGTGGGCGGCGCTGGTGGCCTACGGCCTGCTGTTGGTCATTCGCTGAGTGCGTCGGGATCTTGACGATCCCGGCGCAAAAATTCCTCTCGCTTCACAAAAAACGACCCTGCTTGTTGCAGCCTTTTTGCGCTTTACGGTATATGACTAGTCATATCATTTAAATGACTAGTCATATAGGAGCCGCACCATGAAATCATCACTGCCCGCTAACTTCCTGTGGGGCAACTCTGTCTCCAGTATGCAAACTGAAGGCGCCTGGAATGAGGGCGGTAAAGGGATGTCGGTCTACGATATCCGTGAACCGAAAGAGTTTGCCTCCGACTGGAAAGTGGCGACGGATTCCTATCACCGATTCGAAGAAGATTTTGATTTAATGAAAGACCTGGGCATGAACTGCTACCGCTTCCAGATTGCCTGGAGCCGCATTTGCCCAACCGGCGACGGTGAGTTTAACGAAGAAGGGCTCGCCTTCTACGAGCGTTTCATCACCGGCCTGCTGGCGCGCGGCATTGAGCCGATGATCTGCCTGTACCACTTTGATATGCCGCTGGCGCTGGCGGAAAAATACAACGGTTTTACCGACCGTCGCGTTATGGATGCTTTTATCCGCTACGGTAAAAAAGTGATCGACTGCTTTGGCCACCGCGTGACCTGGTGGCTGACCTTCAACGAGCAAAACCTCTACCATATGCCGGAAGCGTTTTTGATTTCCGGCTATATGCAGGGGGAAAAAACGCTGCGTGAGCTGTACCAGATTCAACACCATGTGATGATGGCACATGCGCACCTGACAAATTATCTGCACGAAACCCAGCCGGGCAAACTGATGGGCGGGATGCTGGCCCACGCGCAGGTGTATCCGGCAACCTGTAAGCCTCGCGATGTGTTCTGCGCCCAGCAATTGGATGAGTTTTTCAACCAGAACCTGTTGCGCGCATTTGCCGGTGAAGGTTACAGCCCGGAAGTGATGCATTTTGTGGATAAAGCCGGTCTGCGCGATATCTATCGGGAGGACGATCTGGCGGTGCTGGCAACCATGAAGAACGATTATATGGCGTTTAGCTACTATGCCAGCCGCACTCTCGACAGCGACCCGATTCCCGAAGGAACGCCGGTCAACAACTACATGCTGTTCGGTGACACGCCTAACCCGCACCTGAAAGCTACCGAATGGAACTGGCAGATAGACCCGCTCGGTTTTCGCAGTATCATTACCCGCTATTACAATGACTGGCGTTTACCGGTCTTCCCGATTGAAAACGGCATTGGGGTGATTGAGTCGTGGGACGGTGAGAATATGGTCGCTGACGATTATCGTATTGCCTACCATCGTGATCATATCAACGCCATGAAAGAGGCTATTTTCGAAGATGGTGCGCAAGTCATTGGCTATCTGGGCTGGGGGCTGATTGATATTCTTAGCTCACAGGGCGATATGCGTAAACGCTACGGCGTAGTGTATGTAAACCGTGAAAACCACGACTTAAAAGATTTACGCCGTGTACCGAAGAAAAGCTATGCGTGGCTGAAAAACGTCATTCACAGCAACGGCGAAGAGATGTAACCACAGGAGCGGGTGATGGCAGCGAAGTACATCGCGATAGCGCGGGAAATTAAAAAACGGATCATGAGTCGGCAGTATCCCGCTTCTGAGCCATTGCCCGACCAGTTTGCGCTGGCGGCAGAGTTTGGCACCAGCCGTATGACCATTCAGCAGGCAATGCGCCAACTGATTGTTGAAGGGCTGGTATATACCCGCAAGGGGCAGGGGACGTTTGTGCGCAAAAACTTCCTGCAACTCTCGCAGTGGGATGTTCACGGCAGCGACTACGCTGGCGCGACCGAAACCTGGGAGCATTTGGGCACGGTGGCAAGCCAGGTGGTGCGCTTTGAGCTGCGTTTTCCGACCGAAAAAGAGCAATCTTCGCTGCTGATTAACGCCGATGCGCCGGTTTACGATTTTGTTCGTCTGCGTTTGCTGAACGGCGAGCCGCTGTCGCTAGACAGCACCGTTATGCCGGTATCGCTGGTTCCTGGGCTAAGCAAAGAGCATCTTGAAAGCTCAGTGTTTCGCTACGTGCAGGATAATTTAGGGCTGAAAATGATGGGGTCATACCGCGTAGTACGCGCGCTGAAACCCAACGAACTTGACCGCCAGCATCTTCATTGTGAAATCAGCGAGCCGATTCTGGAAGTGGAGCAGGTTATCTACCTGGATGATGGCACACCGCTGGAGTACGCGCATTGCCACTATCGTTACGATCATGGCGGGATCGTGATTGTGAACAACGGATAAACATTGTGCAGGTATTCCTTGTCAGGCCTACACAAAATGGTGGCGTACAAACCCGCGTAGGCCTGATAAGCGCAGCGCCATCAGGCTTTGTGCCTGAATGCCGGATGGCGGCGTAACGCCTTATCCGGCCTACTCAAAATGGTGGCGTACAAACCCACGTAGGCCTGATAAGCGCAGCGCCATCAGGCAGAACGTTGCAGATTGCCGGATGGCGGCATAACGCCTTATCCGGCCTACAAACCCGCGCCATCAGGCGATTTCTACAGATGAATCGATAAAAAAAGGGCGGGTGATAAACACCCGCCCTTTTTATCATCTATCGTGAGATCAGTTCAGACGAATAGGCATACCGGAACGGTTTTTAACCGCCTGGTCAACAATGCTCTGGTCAACGTCAGACTGATTGGTTACCGCCTGTACGGACTTGTTCAGCACGACAGGAACCATTTCGCCGCCTTCAAACTGCGCTTCGGTCGTTGACAGTGGGTTGTGAACTTCGATAAAGCGGCT
>JBOFJM010000467.1:0-2753 GCA_051656825.1 Kluyvera sp. | reverse complement strand
CGCGCTGGGCTTTACCATGCAGTTTGCATTCGCGGCGGTGCGCACCTGTGGTGAAATTATCGGCCTGCAAATGGGCCTGTCGTTTGCCACATTTGTTGACCCTGGCAGTAACCTCAACATGCCGGTGCTGGCGCGCATTATAGATATGCTCGCCATGCTGCTATTTTTGGTCTTTAACGGCCATTTATGGCTCATTTCTCTGCTGGTTGACACTTTTCATACCTTGCCAATTGGCGGCAATCTCATTAACAGCAACGCCTTTCTGGCGCTAACGCGCGCCGCCGGAATGATTTTCCTCAATGGCCTAATGCTGGCGCTGCCGATTATTACCCTACTGCTAACCGTTAACCTGGCGCTGGGGATGCTGAACCGTATGACACCTCAACTGTCGGTATTTGTGATTGGCTTTCCCATTACGTTAACCGTGGGAATTCTGTTAATGGCAGCATTAATGCCGCTTATTGCGCCATTTTGCGAACATTTATTTAGCGAAATATTCGATCTATTGGCAGATATTATCAGCGAGTTACCACGCCTAAATTCCCCATAGCCTCTTCCTGGTTATTATAAGGAAATTCCTAAAGTAAATATGGAAAAACATCTACCAGCATATCGCTGACGCGGTTTATTTGTTTTTACATTATTCACATAACATAACATTTACTTTACTTTGAGATGATTCCTGGCAAATTATACGTAACTTTACGGGATAGTTGATGCCGCCTGTTCATCTTCATTCTCATGTATTTATTTTCACAAGGTTCGTTGCGACGATGAAGTTCGAGGGCATTGGGTTAATTATCGTTACGCATTGAGTGAGGGTATGCCATGTCAACGATTATTATGGATCTGTGCAGTTACACACGGCTTGGGTTAACCGGATACCTGGCCAGCCGTGGCGTAAAAAAGAGAGATATCGGCAATGTAGACTGCGTAAACGGGCTAGCAGAACTCTGCGCTACCCGCCGTCCATCTGTCGTGTTTATTAATGAGGACTGCTTCATCCATGATGTGCAGAGTAGCTTGCATATTAAGCAGATCATTAATCAACACCCCAGCACTTTGTTCATTGTTTTTATGGCCATTGCCAATATTCATTTCGATGAATATTTGATGGTTCGGAATAATCTGCTAATTAGTTCTAAATCGATAAAGCCGGAAACGCTGGATAGTATTCTGGGGAATTATCTGAAAAAAGAAACGGCAGAGGTAAAGCAAAATAATATCTCTACCTTGTCATTGAGCCGGACAGAATCCAGCATGTTGAAAATGTGGATGTCCGGTCAGGGGACGATTCAAATCTCGGATCAGATGAATATTAAAGCTAAAACGGTATCGTCACATAAGGGTAATATTAAAAAGAAAATTAAAACGCATAACAAACAGGTTATCTATCATGTTGTTCGTCTGGCGGAAAATGTCACCTCAGGCATTTACGTCAATATGCGCTAAACATTGCACGGATAATGAAACTGGCGGTATCGCTACCGCCGGTTGTCTGAACTGTTATTCGCATTTCTCAACGAAGACCCCGTCGGGGTGACCAGACTCATTGAAGAACCAGATCCCCAGCGGGTAATCTTCCAGCGCCACCAGATACATCGTGCCTTCATTAAATGGCTCAATCGCCAGCACGACACCGGAGCGACGCGGCCCCCCATCGGTCTTGACCGTCACACGATCGTTAACTTGCATAAACGTCATCTCCTGATTGGTTTAGCCCAGTGTAGAACAAAATTCACAGGCTGGCAGCGCTTCGCTGCATAACTGCCGATTAATCCACCACTTACGCCATATTGCTTAAAAAATGAGCAAGGCTATTAAAGCGGTGTATACTTATACAGCGAGTGGAACAAAAGGTATCGATGATGAAAACAGCGATGGGCCTCAAGGAGGTAAACGTTGATGCGCTGCTGGCGGCGATCAATGAAATTAGCGAAAGCGAAGTACACCGCTCGGCCAACGACCCGCACCATGTGAGCGTTGATGGCCGTGAGTACCATACCTGGCATGAGCTGGCGGAAGCGTTCGAACTGGATGTTCACGATTTTAGCGTCACGGAAATCACGCGCTAGGCAGATGGGCGAAAAAAAATCCCGACACTTCTGCGTCGGGATCAACCTTGCGTAAGCAAGAAGCATTGAAATATTCGTTACATCAGGAAACCTGACGTGACTGAAACATTATCTTCGTTTATTTTGAATGACAAGAATTATTCATTTAAGAAATAATTATGTGATAACGCTCCCACTTGCCCCTCATTTCCACCAACCCATTGATAAATAGCCAATAAACTGATTCTATTGGCAAAAAACGGCCTATTTTGTTTTAAGATTAATCTGAATGTAAATATTTAACATAAATTAAACTTATACTTTAAGCCACTTTCTGCTGCGCGGGCGCTTAATCTTCAGCACAAACCCGGTTACGTCCTGCCTCTTTAGCTTTGTACAAACGGCTATCGGCAACGGATTGTAAATGCTGGAAGTCATAGCGGGTCATCTCCTCACTGCTGCATATGCCCAGCGAAGCGCTGACCCGGAGCGTCTGGTTTTTACCTACCAAAATCTCACGGCTGTTAATACTTTCGCGAATACGCTCGGCAATCGTGCGCGCGTGCTCCAGCGAAGTTTCCGGCAGCACAATACAGAACTCCTCGCCGCCCACGCGCCCGGCAAGGTCATGCTTGCGGATTTTATTGCGGATCACCCGACCAATATGTACCAACACCCGATCGCCAGCCTGGTGGCCGT
>JBOFJM010000466.1:0-2367 GCA_051656825.1 Kluyvera sp. | reverse complement strand
ATATTCTGAGTTATATGACGAATTACTATAACCAGCGCAGGCCGCATAGCTTCAATAATGGTCAGACGCCGTATGCTAAAGAAAAGCATGCGGCGTAAAAAACCTTAACGAGTGTCCAATATTGCTAGACCACATCATAGGAAAGAAGAAACGTTGCTGAGGCATTTGCGGTTCCCGGCACGACCGTGCCCCCGTCCGCAATATAGCGGGCGTAAAATTGCAGATGTGCCTCATGTTGTCCCGAAGAGAGCGGCTGAATGCTGCTTTCATCGCCTAATAAAATGGGCTTTTTATCTTTATCATAAAGTGCAACGCCAACCCCTGAGGCCTCATTTTCAAGCGGTATCAACGCCAATAAACCGGGGTTATGGGCATTCGCCGTTCCGCTAAAACTCACAGTTACCCCACTGGCCGTGGAGCCACAGTTTTGGAGATCAATCGCAAAGCCTTGCCATGCAGAACCCTCACCAACATGTTCAAACTGCCGGTTGGCAACGTCTCCCATCGCTACCGTGATGTTTTCTGAGTCAGGCGATAGCGTGCAGGTATTGTCTGTAATAATGCCGCTAACATAGACGCGACCGTCATGCGCATGTGCGGCGGAAATCAGCAATAAAGCGATTCCGCCAATGGCAACCACATTTTTATTCATCACTCGGTCTTATTCATATTGCAGGTCAAAATACATAACCGCCGTAGCATTACCGGAAGTTACCGTTGGGCGAGTTGATTTATAACGGATATAAAATGACAAGGTATTGCGCCCGGCTTTTAAGGGATACACCAGTGAGTCCGCATTATTAATACCGACGGGGTCTTGATCATCATTCAGAATCTCAACACCAATGCCGCTCGCTAACATATTTCCCGCCCCCATTCCGGTATCAGAAAGCGCTAATAACGATGGCGAGTCATTATCCGCAATACCAGTAAACCAAATTTTCGTTCCGCTAATTCCACGTGAACAGTTTTTCAAATTAATATTGAAAGGCTTAAATTTTGACGTAGAGCCAACCGAGGGAAAGTCATCAACCGAAAATTGCCCTAACTCAATCGTCTGGCTAAGGCTGGATGCTTCTACATCACAGGCTTGAGCCATAATCGTACCCGTAAATTCGAGGTTGTATCCCGTATCCTCAGCGAGGCAAATCAGAGAATTCAATAGCGTGAGTAACAGCGTAGATATCATTAAAATACTGAGCTTCATTTAATCAAAATCCACCCGTAAATTAGCCAACGCAGTAAAGACACCTTCGGCAGGGACTTCGCCAGTCGTGCTCACCGGATAAGCCAGTAGCGAAATATCGGCCTGCCCGGAATCGTCCGTCACGAAGGGCACATTGCTGCTTGCATCATTTGGCGTCAGAGCCGCCCCCGCGCGTGTTTCGACAACCACACCAACATCGGGGTTATCTGAGGATATCGCCTGAGAAAAATGGCTGTCTGGCGTTGCCTGCAGGCGCATACTCAAATTAACTTCAGAACCTGTGCCGCTGCACTTCACCGGCACATTAAATATGCGCCCCCTGACACCTGCGGGTTTTTCGCCAGCGTGGGTAAAGCCCCCGCTGTACAATGAACCAAAGTTAACCACAATGGTCTGCCCTGCGTTTATTTCACAGCTTTGCGGTACGGTGACAGTACCGCTAAGAATAATGTTATAAACAGCGTCAGTTAATGGATCGTTATTTCCCGTGGTCACATAAACGCTATACATCGGCCTGGAGGGAATATTGACGGTTCCGATAAAAGGTTTGACTATCTTTAATTTAAAGACCAAGTTTGAATCACGAACGGGAAAAGACTCCCCTGCACTTTCTTTGCTGCCATAGCCCATCGCGTGATAATTCTCCGGGGGATAAATATCGCCGACGGCAGCGTCGTGAATACGTATTGCCGCTTCAAGGTAATCGGAGTCCAATTTAAGAAACTGCCAACGTCCTTCAGATTCAGCCACCGGATATTGCGAAATATAAGAACGAAATGTCCGGCCATTAGACACCGAATCTTCCGGGCAACGAGCCTGTACATTCCCCCCTTGGTTCTTTACCAACGCGACCGTTTTACCGGCCTTATTTTGAGCAGGCGTTAAGGTGGTTGTTAAATCGTAATTCACACTTGATGGCACACCGTTGACGTTTTTACACGACTGAGCAAAAGTGCTTTGACTCAGCATGAGCAAAAAAAACAGCGTAAATAACCCGTGTATTTTCATTTAGTTGCATTCCTCATGTTGTCGAACTAATGCTTGAGGTGTGCTAGGCAATTGATAGTGAACTTCACAGTGTTGGTTTGGCTGCCGCCCCCAACGAACGTGTAGCGCTCCCCGCGATGCCAGCCCGGATAAATACACTTCGCCGTCATCAC
>JBOFJM010000465.1:0-2583 GCA_051656825.1 Kluyvera sp. | reverse complement strand
GAACCAGTAATCCAAAAATAATTTGAATCGGCTGATCGTCGAGGCTTTCCCACGTAATAGGCTGCTGCAAACGAATAAAGATCACTCCGGCGCGAGAGACATTGGCCGTTTTGGCATGTGGAATCGCAATCTGATTTTCAAAGCCGGTAGAGTACTGGTTTTCACGCTCCCACAGATCGGCTTCAATGATTTGTGCATTTTCGGCCCAACCTTGTGAAACGGCATGCGCAGCCAGAAAATGGAAAATGGCCTGTTTGTCTCTGAATGTCTGATTTAAAAAAATATTGTCCCGAGTAATAAGCATTAACATCCCTCTCCATCGACACATCCCCAGACTCTGCGGGAATATCACTTCAATTAGGTTGTTGACGATACTAAGTCTTATTCTGCCGTCCGACAGACAGACGTTTTCCGCCTGCAAGAGGAAATGAGTTCTATGCGAGAACGGAAATAGCGAGCAAGCTCAAAAAAATGCCCCTCATCGTGACCAAATTCACAGTTATTACCGCAAACAAAAACAGGAAAAAAAGTGAGATGTGTTAACGCCGTCGCGATTTGCTTTTCTACGCGCACAGAGACAATATTTGTACTCACATCCGCCGAATATAGAGGTGTTACGATGCCGGTTTATCACCATGCGTTGGTGCTTATAAATAGCAGTATTGATGGAATTCCG
The DNA here is from genome assembly GCA_051656825.1 of Kluyvera sp. Classification (GTDB taxonomy): domain Bacteria; phylum Pseudomonadota; class Gammaproteobacteria; order Enterobacterales; family Enterobacteriaceae; genus Kluyvera. The sequence goes on along the minus strand of JBOFJM010000465.1, from coordinate 1,907 downwards.
CTGCTCCAACATGCAGCGCGGATGGCGCAGGATAATGCGATGCAGATTACCCTCGCCCACGTCAGCACTGACTATCGGGCGCTCAACTACGTTTCCGATAGCTTGATGGACGACGATGTCTCGCAGGAGGTAATCCAGGCCAGAGCCTTGCTCAGCGAACTGGCGGCGACGGTTTCGCTACCCGTGCATACGTTGGTGCTGGTCACGACGCGTCGTTTTGAGGATGTGGAAGCCTGCGTGCGCAGCAAAAATATCGACTTAATTATCGCCGGACACCATAACCGGCTGCTCGGCGTACTCTCGTCAAATTCGCTTGGTTACATCAACCATTTAACGGTCGATGTGCTGATTAAGCATCTGCCTTGACGCCACGCAGCTCATTTAACAGCAATGTGAAACAGGCTTCGATTAACGGCGGTAACGCTTGCGAGCCGCGCATTAGCGCCACGGTGCGGGTTAACGCCGGTTGTTGCAGCTGCGCCACCCGCAGCGTCGGGTCTTGTAAATGCGTGGTGTAAAGCTGCGGCAAAATACCGACAGCCAACCGCGAGCGCACCAACCCATACAGCGTTTCAATATAATCGACCTGATAGCGAACGTTCAGCGTCAGATGCTGGCTCTCAACCAGCGCGCCGACTAAGCGCTGAATATTGCCTTTGGAGAACATCGCGATATCACGCGCGGCTAGCTGTTTCCACGGCAAGTGCGGCGTTCCGGCAAGGGCATCATCAACGTGCAGCACCGCCACCAGAGGATCTTCACGCAGCGGGAACACCTGCAACGCCTCCGGCAACGAGCGGTCGATAGCCCCGATACCAAAATCAATCTGCCCGCTTTGTAAGTCGCTCGCTAACGCGTCATTAGTGCGGTCGTGAAATTCAACGCGCAAACGCGGAAATGCCTGTGCCAGTGCGTTGGGCAACAGCGGGAATAACAACGAGCTTACCGACGGAATCAGCCCAATCCGCACAGTGCCATCGCCTCCGGCTTCGACAATTTGCTGCATATCGTGAAACGCCAGTTGCGCAATGCTCAGCACCCGCTGGGCGTGGGGTAAAATCGCCGCGCCCAGCTCAGTTAGCGTCACCGCCGAAGCAGTGCGGTTCACCAGTTTGCCACCAATCACCGTTTCAATTTGGCGCAATGCGCTGCTCAGCGCGGGTTGGCTGATGGCCAGACGATTGGCGGTATCGGTAAAGTGACGCAACTGCGCCAACGTGACAAAATACTGCAATTGTTTAAGCGAGAGCGCAGGCAATCGCTGCCAGGGTTCCGTCATGGTGTGCTTCACTCGTGGCTATCACCCAGGATAAGCCGAAGTTATCAGGTGATAAGTTTATTCATCTGGGCAAACGTTTGCTCTGCCCCTAAAGTAGCGCTCATTATCCCTGTGCCGGAGTTGTTATGTCCAGCGATGCTGAAAACCGCCGCCGCGCCGTGCAGGCTGCGCGCGGTGAATCCCCGTTTGATCTTCTGATTACCGATGCCAATATCGTCGATATGGTGACGGGCGAAATCCGCGAAGCCGATGTCGGTATTGTGGGCGATATGATCGCCAGCGTGCACCCGCGCGGCAGCCGTGATGACGCCCTTGAGCGCCATTCCCTGCCCAATGTTTATCTCTCGCCGGGGCTGATGGACACCCACGTGCACCTCGAAAGCTCGCACTTGCCGCCAGAGCGCTACGCCGAAATTGTGCTGGCGCAAGGGACAACAGCCGTATTTTGGGATCCCCACGAGTTGGCCAACGTGCTCGGTGTGGCGGGCGTGCGTTACGCCGTTGAAGCCAGCCGCCACCTGCCGCTACAGGTGATGGTGGCAGCGCCATCCAGCGTGCCCTCCACCCCAGGGTTGGAAATGTCCGGGGCGGATTTTGCCGGTGCGGAGATGGAAACCATGCTCAGCTG
>JBOFJM010000464.1:0-3300 GCA_051656825.1 Kluyvera sp. | reverse complement strand
ATATTCTGAGTTATATGACGAATTACTATAACCAGCGCAGGCCGCATAGCTTCAATAATGGTCAGACGCCGTATGCTAAAGAAAAGCATGCGGCGTAAAAAACCTTAACGAGTGTCCAATATTGCTAGACCACATCACTTTCTTAAATATGGCGGTGAGGGGGGATTGACTCGCTGCGCTCGCCCCTTCGGGGCAGCCTGCTTACTGCGTTCGCAGTCTGTCCAACTGGCTATAGCCAGTTGTCGACCCCCGGTCGGGGATTCTCATCCCCCCAGGGTGTGCGACATGCGAAAAAAAAGCCCGCACTTTCGTACGAGCTCTTTCTTAAATATGGCGGTGAGGGGGGGATTCGAACCCCCGATACGTTGCCGTATACACACTTTCCAGGCGTGCTCCTTCAGCCACTCGGACACCTCACCATATTGTCGTCCCAACGTTGCTGGGACGAGCGCTAATGTAGGGAAAAGCCTCTCTAGCGTCAATAAACTTTTAAAAAAAAACGTTCGTTTAGACAAACTTCAAACAACTTGCTTCTTAAACACGCAAAAATCGTCTTTTTTGCGATCACACCCGCATTTTCAGGGACAGCGGAATGAAATTTGTTATTCTGTTCAAACACTAAAAAAATCATAAATCGCGCCTGGCAGGTTGAATAAAGGTGCTCTTAACTGGAGTGACAATGGAGATAATCTTTTACCATCCTACGTTTGATACCCCCTACTGGATTACGGAACTGAGCAAAAAACTACCGGATGCGAATATTCGTCCGTGGCAGCGTGGGGATAACCAGCCAGCCGATTATGCTCTGGTGTGGCATCCACCGGTCGATATGCTGGCGGGCCGCAGGCTGAAAGCGGTATTTGCCCTGGGTGCAGGCGTTGACTCTATCCTCAGCAAACTAAAAGCGCACCCAGAGATGTTACCGGAGTCTATCCCGCTGTTCCGCCTCGAAGATACCGGCATGGGCCTCCAGATGCAGGAGTATGCGGTGAGCCAGGTGCTGCATTGGTTCCGTCGATTTGATGATTATCAGGCGCAACAACGTGAATCCACGTGGCAACCGTTGCCGGACTACACGCGCGAAGAATTTTCCATCGGGATTATGGGCGCCGGAGTGCTGGGTGCGAAAGTGGCTGAAAGCCTGCTGGCGTGGGGATTTCCGGTGCGTTGTTGGAGCCGCAGCCGTAAAAACTGGCCGCAGGTGACCAGTTTTGCCGGAGAAAGCGAGCTGGGCACGTTTTTAGCGGGCACTCGCGTGCTGATAAATCTCTTGCCAAACACCGCCGAAACCGTTGGTATCATTAATCAACGGTTATTGTCTCAACTGCCGGATAATAGCTACGTTCTCAATCTGGCACGCGGCGTTCATGTTGTGGAAGAGGACCTTCTGGCGGCGCTGGATAACGGCAAACTTAAGGCGGCGATGTTGGATGTGTTTAGCCGTGAACCGCTGCCCGTGGAAAGCGCGCTATGGCGTCATCCTCGGGTCACTATCACGCCGCATGTTGCTGCCGTGACTCGCCCGCAAGAGGCTATTGCCTATATCGCGCAGACAATTACCCAACTGGAACGCGGCGAAAAGCCAAGTGGGCAGGTTGATCGAGTGCGCGGCTATTAATGCGTCAGGCTAATAAATAAGGGGCTTTCCTGCTATCCTTGGCTTATCACGAGAGAGGAGAAAGTGATGTATCCTGTTGACTTACATATGCACACCGTTGCCAGTACGCACGCCTACAGCACGTTGCATGATTATATCGCCGAAGCGAAGCGCAAAGGGATTAAACTCTTCGCTATTACCGATCACGGCCCAGATATGGCCGATGCGCCGCACTACTGGCACTTTTTGAATATGCGTATCTGGCCTCGTATGGTGGACGGTGTTGGGATTCTGCGCGGTATTGAATCGAATATCAAAAACGTTGAAGGTGAGATTGATTGCACTGGGCCGATGCTGACATCACTGGATTTTATCATTGCAGGTTTCCACGAACCGGTTTTTGCCCCGCAGAATAAAGAAACCCATACGCAAGCGATGATTGCAGCAATGGCGAGCGGCAACGTTCATATGATTAGCCATCCTGGCAACCCTAAATTCCCGGTTGATATTCCGGCGATTGCTGCGGCTGCGGCCAAATATCATGTGGCGTTAGAGATCAATAACTCCTCGTTCGTCTCCTCACGTATTGGCAGTGAAAGTAACTGCCGTGCGATTGCAGCGGCAGTGCGCGACGCAGGCGGGTGGTTAGCTCTGGGATCGGACTCGCATACCGCCTTTACGTTGGGTGAATTTGGCGAGTGTAAGAAGATCCTGGACGCGGTGGATTTCCCAGAGGATCGCATTCTTAACGTCACGCCACGACGTTTCCTCAATTTCCTTGAATCGCGCGGTATGCCGCCGATTCCAGAATTTACTGAACTTTAATGACTGAATGGACTAACTGAATGAACGAGTTTTCAATCATCTGTCGCGCGCTTGGCTCGCTCTATTATCGTCAACCGCAAGACCCACTGCTGGTTCCGCTGTTTACCTTGATTCGGGAAGGCAAGCTGGCGGCAAGCTGGCCTCTGGAGCAGGATGAACTGCTGGCTCGTCTGCAAAAAAGCTGTGATATCCAGCAGATAGCGGCTGATTATAATGCGCTGTTTGTGGGTGACGAGTGCAGCGTGCCACCGTTCCGTAGCGCGTGGGAAGAGGGCACTACGGAGGCGGAAGTTCGTGCCTTCTTGGGTGAACACGGTATGCCACTGGGTGAAAGCCCCGCTGATCAATTAGGTACACTGTTGCTGGCGGCATCATGGCTTGAAGACAAAGCGGAAAAAGACGACAACGAAGCGCTGGAAACACTGTTTGCTGACTTTATTCTGCCGTGGTTTGAAACCTTCCTCGGAAAAGTAGAAGCACATGCGACGACGGCTTTCTGGCGCACTATGGCTCCGCTGACCCGCGAAGCGATTGCTGCGATGTGGGACGAGCTGCAAGAAGAGAATGAAGAGTGATTTAAATCACAAAGTTGATGTAAGTGTAGTTTATATTACGAGCATTATGTGCTCGTGATCTCACCATAAAGGCGAGTATCTGCTAAGATGCTCGCCATGAACGTTATCTTAGCTATCGCAATTACAACAGGCATTCTCTCCGGTATTTGGGGATGGGTTGCCGTGTCTCTCGGGTTACTCAGTTGGGCTGGGTTTTTAGGCTGCACGGCCTATTTCGCCTGTCCGCAGGGTGGCTTGAAAGGGTTGGTCATTTCGGCCTCTACCACCATGAGTGGCGTGATTTGGGCGTTGGTGATTATTTGC
>JBOFJM010000463.1:0-1886 GCA_051656825.1 Kluyvera sp. | reverse complement strand
ACTCACCGAAAAACCAATCGCCATTGCCGACAGCAGCGGGCGAATCATCAGCGGGCATTTGAGCTGGAGAAAAATACGCCCACGTCCCCAGCCGAGCGTCTGCGCCAGCAGGATTTGGCGCGGGTCAATGTGCCGCCATGCCGGGCGCAGCACAAACAGCATCCACGGCACAACCCACAGTAAATGCCCCCACAGTACGGTACTCCATTGCCCGTCCTGCCAGCTATATAGCGCCAGTTGATATTGCCCCGCCGCCAGCGGTAGCGCAGGCAACAGCAGGGGCAGTTCCACCCAGCGCGGCTGGCGAACTGGCCCCCATTCCAGCCACAGCAGGCAGACAACCGCACCGATAAAGGTAGAAAACAGCGCCAGCCACAGGCTGTTACTGGCGGTGTCGGCTGCGGGTAAGGTGGCGTGTGCCAGCCAGGCTAACAGCAGCACGCAAAGCAGGCCGCTTAACGGCAGTAAAAGGCCGAGGCATCGGCCAGGCAAAAGCGGGAAATGCGGCTGTCGAACGCCGTCGAGGCGCGGATGGTGCGAGCGCCAGGCTCGCCACGTCACAACGGCGAGGCACGCCAATAGCGCCAGCAACGCCAGCAGAAGCAAACAGGCCAGCCCGCCTTTTGCCTGGTCGTCGGCATCGGCGGAGTTGAGCCATTGCCAGGCGAGTACCGCAAGCGTTGGCGGGTTGCTGGGGCCAATCAGCGTGGCGACATCAACCACGGATAATGTCCATGCGGTGGTCGCCAGCAGCGCTACGCTCAACGACGGCATCAGCGCCGGTAAAATCACACTACTCAGGCACTGCCCACGCCCGTAACCCAGGCTTTTAAACACCACCACCTGTTCAGCCAGCCGTCGCTCCCCGAGCAGCGCCCAGCACACCCACAGCAGAAAGCCACTCTCTTTTACCGCCAGCACCAGCCCCAGACCAATGCCGTAGCGGTCTTGTACGGGGCTGAGCATGGGCAGTAGGCGGTAAAGCATCCCCCCTTCGGCGAACAGCAGCAGGGCGCAGGTGGCAAAGGCCACGTGCGGTAGCGCCAGCAGCCACGGCAGGCGTGAAGCCAGCCGCTGCCAGCCCGCCGAGGGCCACAGTGTCGCGATCGCCAGTAGCGTCAGGAATAACGCGCCACCCGTGCCGACAAGCGTTGACAGCAACGTCGCCATTACCGCCTGCGGCAGTTGAGCGTCGCTGAGCAGTAACTGCCAATGGGCGACAGAAAATGCCGGTGTCAGCAGCACACCGATGGCCGGAATCAGGGGCAGATAGATAATCAGCATCATGCCCCAGCACAGCAGGATTAATGCGTACCGTAACGGCGCAGCCATTCCTGCTCCAGCGCATTGACCCAGGCGGCGTGTGGTTCAGCTAATACCGGCGGTGTGTTTTCGGGAATCAACTGTTGCAGCGTTTTTTGCTGCGCGGCGTCCAGTTTGTCTATGGCCAGCACACTTGGGTCGCCCCAAACTGCCGGGTCGGCTTTGCGTAACTGCGCGGCAGGCGATAACAGAAAATTCGCCACCACTTGCGCGGCGGCGCTGGACGATGAATTGGCCGGAATCGCCACGAAGTGAACGTTGCCAATCATGCCGTCCTGGAAGCCAAAGCTGTAGCTGTCTTTAGGCAGCTCGCCTTTGGCGACTTTCTGCTTCGCGTGCATGGGGTTAAACGTCAGCGACAGGCGCAAAGTGCCGTTCGCCAGCATGGTGTCCATCCGTGCGGGCGAGGGGGGGAAATCCTTGCCTTTTCGCCACAAGTGCGGGTGAAGCTGGTCTAGATAGGCCCACAGCGGCGCGGTGACGGTGGCGAATGTGTTGGCCTCTGGCGGCTGTTTTAAGGCATCCGGCGTTGTGGTTAGCGCAATCAGCCATTGTTCTAACAG
>JBOFJM010000462.1:0-4334 GCA_051656825.1 Kluyvera sp. | reverse complement strand
CGAGATGCCCTGTCTGTGCGGCTTTAATGGCGATTTCCGCCGTTTCGCCATCACGAATTTCCCCCACCATCACAATGTCAGGGTCTTGCCGTAGCAGGGAGCGCAAAACGCTCTGAAACGTCAGCCCTGCCCGCAGGCTGACCTGTGTCTGGTTAAGGCCCTCTAGCGGGATTTCAACGGGGTCTTCCACGCTGCAAATATTGACGTCGCTACGGTTACGGCTTTGCAATGCACTGTAAAGTGTGACCGTTTTCCCGCTGCCCGTCGGCCCAGTAACCAGAATTAGCCCCTGCGGTTGGTTTAAGGCCGACTGAAACTGTGCCAGCGCATCGCACGACATCCCCAGTCGCTGTAAATCTAACGCCTGCTCTACTTTATGCAGCAGGCGCAGGACAACCTTTTCGCCATATCGGCAGGGCAGCGTGGATATACGAAAAGAGAGCGGTGTATCGGTGGACTCGAGGGTGAATTGCCCGTCCTGCGGTAAGCGGCGCTCGGCAATATCGAGGCTGCCGAGCACTTTTAGCCGCGCAATTATAGAGGCCATCAGCGCCAGAGGAACGATGGGCAGGGCATGAAGAACACCGTCTACGCGCAAGCGCACACGGAGGTGATGTTCCGTTGGTTCGAAATGAATATCGGATGCCCGCCGTTGTAACGCTTGTTTAAACAGATGGTTAAGCAGGTCTACCGCGTTGTCATTCTCCTCATGCGCGGCGGGAGGCGCAAGGTGGCTGGCCTGCTGGAGATAGGTGTCCATCTGTTCTTGCTTCCAGCACACGATATCAATGCGCTTTTGGGTGGCAAAACGCAGCGAGTCCATCAGCTCGCCCGGTGGAGTGCCCACAACAGCGATGTTAAGCGTTTCGGCTTCGTTAGCCAGCAGTACGGCACGATGGCGCTGGCATAGGGTGAGTAACTGTTCCGGTTTCATTGTTTTCCCCTCTGTTACTGGGCGTCAAAGCGGAAAACATCTGCACAGGCCTGCTGTAGCGCGCTGTCGCTCTGAATCGCGCAGGTACGTTGCCAGCCAGTGATGCCATTGGCGTTATCCCAACGGGGAACCAGCGTAACGCTTAAGCCATTGAGGCTTTCCTGGCCGGTCATTGTGACAGTACCTTGCGTCACGCTCATTTCTGAGACATAGCGCGTGGTGGTGGCTGATGGAATGCCGTTGCTGCCCGCATCGCAGTTGGCGACGCCGCCGCGATCGAGAGCACACAGTTCAATTGCCGTACGGTAGGGGACGAAGGTTTGTAGCATGTCGGTAAGGGCGGCTTTACGCAGGTAGTTTTGATAGGCCGGAATCCCGATAGCGCTGAGAATAGCGATGATCCCGATGACCACCATTAATTCAATGAGGGTGAAGCCCTGCTGTTTGTTCATGGTTTGCTCCTTGCTAAGTTCGGAGCCACTGTGTCAGAGGGGGAAAGGGGGCGCGAGGGGCAAAAAGCGATTCAGGATGCCGCGTTCCAGTGTTTTTCAGCCGTTTGCAGTGGTACAAGCATAACTGGAACGAGGCTCGGAAAAATGCCCTCATCAGGAGGGCATGAGGGGACTAGCGAAAACGCATCGACAGGTCGAGCGCACGGACATGTTTGGTCAGTGCGCCGACGGAGATAAAATTAACGCCGGTTTCGGCGAACTCGCGGATGGTGTCGAAGGTGACGTTGCCGGAAACTTCCAGCTGTGCCTGGCCCTGGGTGATGTTCACCGCTTCGCGCATTTGCTCGGTATCAAAGTTGTCGAGCATGATGATATCAGCCCCAGCTTTCAGCGCTTCGCGCAGCTCTTGCAGGGTTTCGACTTCCACTTCTACCGGCACATCCGGGTGCAGCCAGAAGGCTTTTTCTACCGCCTGACGTACGGAACCCGAAGCAATAATGTGGTTTTCTTTAATCAGGAACGCATCGGATAACCCCAGACGATGGTTCGCGCCGCCGCCGCACAGCACGGCGTATTTTAGCGCGGTACGCAGGCCTGGCAGGGTTTTGCGGGTGTCCAGCAGTTGCGTGTGCGTGCCTTCCAGTAGCTTGACGTATTTACGCACTTCGCTGGCCACGCCAGAGAGCGTCTGCACAAAGTTTAAGGCGGTGCGCTCGCCGGTCAGCAGGATGCGGGATGGGCCGATAATTTCAAACAGCGGTTGGTCTGCGATGATCGCATCGCCGTCATCAACGTGCCATGTCAGGGTGACGTCGTCGCCAGCCAATTGGATAAAGACCTCTTCAACCCAGCGTTTGCCACAAAATACACCGTCTTCACGGGTAATAACGATGGCATGAGACTGTGTTTTTTCCGGCAAGAGTTGTGCGGTAATATCATTCTGGGCATCGACTTCTCCTCCCAGGTCTTCGCGTAGCGCTTGCGCGACGGCGTTAGGGATATCGAGGTTGATACGTTCCAGTAGCGCGTCACGTCGATGGTCTGGGTTATAGCGGCGAGGCGGCATGATAAAGCTCCAAATTGGTAACGATGCGAAAGATTGAAACATGCTACTCTGAAGCGAGTATCAGCACCACACATAAGGAGATCCAGCATGCTGTTAGATAAGGGCTGGCTGGTGGGCGTTCGGCACGTGCCGTCTGCACATCACGATTGCCGCCCGGAGGATGAAACCCCATCGCTGCTGGTTGTACATAATATTAGTCTACCGCCGGGGCAGTTTGGCGGCCCCTGGATTGACGCCCTGTTTACCGGTACGCTCGATCCCTCCGCCGATCCTTTCTTTGCTGAAATCGCCCATCTGCGGGTGTCTGCGCACTGTTTGATCCGTCGGGATGGCGAAATTGTGCAGTACGTTCCCTTTGATAAGCGTGCCTGGCATGCTGGCGTGTCGAGTTACCACGGGCGCGAGCGCTGCAATGATTTTTCTATCGGTATTGAGCTAGAAGGCACTGATACGCTGGCCTACACCGATGCACAATATCAACAGTTGGCGGCGTTAACCCAGCTGTTAATCACTGAATACCCTGCGATTGCCGACAATATAACCGGCCACAGCGATATTGCGCCTGTGCGTAAAACCGATCCCGGCCCAGCATTTGACTGGCCTCGTTTCCGCGCATTGGTCACCCCTCGTCAAATAAGGAGATGACATGACGTTGTTTACCACGCTTCTGGTGCTGTTTGCCGAGCGCCTGTTTAAACTCGGCGAGCACTGGCAGCTTGATCACCGCTTAGAGGCATTGTTTCGCCGGGTGAAGCATTATTCGCTCGCCGCGACGCTGATGATGATGATTGTGGCAATGGCCGTGGTTGCGGTTATCCAGAGTGTGCTGGACGGCGTATTGTTCAACGTGCCGCAGCTCATTTTCTGGATTTTGCTGGGTCTGCTGTGCATTGGCGCAGGCCGTGTGCGCCTGCATTATCATGCTTATCTGAAAGCGGCTTCCCGCGATGATAGCCACGCCCGTGATGCGATGGCGAGCGAACTGACGCTGATTCACGGTGTTCCGGCGGGGTGTGATGAGCGTGAGTATTTGCGCGAGCTGCAAAATGCGCTGCTGTGGATTAACTACCGTTTCTATTTGGCGCCGCTGTTCTGGTTTGTTGTCGGCGGTTCTTGGGGGCCGGTGGCGCTGATAGGCTATGCGTTTTTACGTGCGTGGCAGTCCTGGCTGGCGCGTTATCAAACGCCGCATCACCGTTTGCAGTCTGGTATTGATGCCATTTTGCACGTGGTGGATTGGATACCGGTGCGTTTGATAGGCGTGGTCTATGCGTTGATAGGCCACGGCGAGAAGGCATTGCCAGCATGGTTTGCATCGTTGGGCGATCGCCATTCCTCACAATACCAGGTGCTGACCCAGTTGGCGCAATATTCGCTGATGCGCGAACCGCACATGGATAAGGTTGCCACGCCTAAAGCCGCTGTCTCGATGGCGAAGAAAACCTCGTATACGGTAGTGGTGATTATGGCACTGCTGACCATTTACGGAACGTTGGTGTAATTCGATATTGCCGTAAACGTATCGTAGGCCCGGTAGCGTAGCGCTACCGGGCAATAGCCTCCAGAATCCGGCACTCCGGTTGCCACATCACCCATTCTCTCTTTGACTGACTGTTTATCTGAATTTATCGCCAGATCTCTGTGAGGAGATAGGGACACAATTGCTGCTGATTTGGCGAGAAGGGTGAACGCCCTGTATCGTTGCTGATACAGGGCGTTAGCACGATTAATGCGCTTTAACGGTTTTGGCGCTTTTCTGCTTAAACATAAAGCCGATGCCAAGAATAACCAGCCACACCGGAATCAGCCAGACGGAGATAGCCATCCCCGGCGTCATCACCATAATGACCAGCACCGCCGCCATAAATACCAGGCACACCCA
>JBOFJM010000461.1:0-1650 GCA_051656825.1 Kluyvera sp. | reverse complement strand
GCTTTTCTCTATCTGCCTTTCGGCAATTGCCTGAGACAGATAGTCTCAAGCACCCGCCGCGATTCTACACCCTGACGGTTAAAATCAGCAGTCAGAAAACAAACCCCACCATGATTTCGGAAATCACCAGAACATAATGCCTGCTCAAGCGGTCAGAAATTTGACCGTTTTTGATTAAATTAATAGTTAGCTGCAGCGCCCACCGCAATCAATACATCGGCCATTGCCAGCCGGTGCAAACCCTGCTTTCATAACAAGCCAACTGGGCCATAACAATGCGGAAGTGGTGCATACCGTCTATTCTGCCTGGGGACATGCGCTTGATGAGGATCTGATTAGGTTTTTGAATCAGAGGATTGGCGGCGGCGACAATGCCCCTGCCGTGCCTCCAGGCCACATCAGAACATAGTTAATGCATTGATTTTTTCGGTGAATTTAATGAAAAAGCTGTTTGTGCAGTTTTATCTGCTGCTGTTTGTCTGCTTTCTGGTGATGACCATGCTCGTGGGCCTGGTCTACAAATTTACCGCCGAACGTGCTGGCCGCCAGTCGCTGGATGACCTGATGAAAAGCTCGCTGTATTTAATGCGCAGCGAGCTACGCGAAATCCCGCCGCGTAACTGGAGTAAAACGCTTAACGAGCTGGATTTAAACCTCTCTTTCGATCTGCGCATTGAGCCACTGAGCAAATTCCAACTGGCGGATAGTGCAATGCAGCACCTGCGCGCCGGCGATATTGTCGCCCTTGATGACCAGTACACGTTTATTCAGCGTATTCCACGTAGCCATTACGTGCTGGCGGTAGGCCCCGTGCCCTATCTCTACTTTATGCATGAGATGCGCCTGCTGGATATTGCGCTGATGGCGTTTATCGCCATTTCACTCGCCTTCCCGGTGTTTATCTGGATGCGACCGCACTGGCAAGATATGTTGCGTCTGGAGAGCGCCGCCCAGCGTTTTGGTGAGGGTCACCTGGGCGAACGCATTCACTTTGACAGCATGTCGAGCTTTGAGCGATTAGGCGTCGCGTTTAACCAAATGGCCGATAACATTAATGCGTTGATCGCCAGTAAAAAACAGCTGATTGACGGTATCGCCCACGAGTTACGCACGCCACTGGTGCGTTTGCGTTATCGACTGGAAATGAGCGAGAACCTGACCGAGGCTGAGTCACTGGCGCTGAACCGTGATATTGGCCAGCTAGAAGCGCTGATTGAGGAGTTGCTAACCTACGCTCGCCTCGACCGTCCACAAACCGAGCTGTCGCTGACTACACCCGATCTCCCGCGCTGGATTGCCGCGCACGTCGATGATGTGCAGTCGGTAAACCCGCAGCGCGAGGTGTCCATTGGGCAACTCAGCCAAGGAGATTACGGTGCGCTGGATATGCGCCTGATGGAGCGAGTGTTGGATAACTTAGTCAACAACGCCATGCGCTATAGCCAGACCAAAATTCAAATAAGCCTGACTCTTAGCGGCAGCCAGGCCTGCCTGCGCGTAGAGGACGATGGCCCCGGCATTGCCGCCAGCGAGCGTGAACGCGTCTTTGAACCGTTTGTCCGCCTCGACCCTAGCCGTGACCGGGCAACCGGCGGCTGCGGCTTAGGGCTGGCGATCGTTCACTCTATTGCCGTCGCGATGGGTGGACAA
>JBOFJM010000460.1:0-4942 GCA_051656825.1 Kluyvera sp. | reverse complement strand
GAAGCGCCCGCCTGGTGACTAAAACTCCGAAGGGATTACCAACGGTAGTGTGCGAACGCCTTGTTGGCTTCTGCCATACGGTGAACGTCTTCACGTTTCTTAACTGCAGTACCTTTGTTGTCTGCAGCGTCAGTGAGTTCGTTCGCCAGACGCAGGGCCATGGATTTATCACCGCGTTTACGAGCAGCTTCAACGATCCAACGCATTGCCAGAGCATTACGACGAACCGGACGGACTTCAACTGGAACCTGGTAAGTAGAACCACCTACACGGCGGGACTTAACTTCGACAGTTGGGCGCACGTTTTCGAGCGCAACTTCGAAGGCTTCCAGTTCATTTTTACCAGAACGCTGAGCCAGGGTCTCCAGCGCGCTGTATACGATTGATTCTGCGGTAGATTTTTTACCATCAACCATCAGAATGTTAACAAATTTAGCCAGCAGTTCTGATCCGAACTTAGGATCCGGCAGGATTTTACGCTGACCAATGACGCGACGACGTGGCATGGAAATACTCCGTTGTTAATTCAGGATTGTCCAAAACTCAAAGAGTTTAGTTTGACATTAATTTAAAACGTTTGGCCTTACTTAACGGAGAACCATTAAGCCTTAGGACGCTTCACGCCGTACTTGGAGCGTGCTTGCTTACGGTCTTTAACGCCGGAGCAGTCAAGCGCACCACGAACGGTGTGGTAACGAACACCCGGAAGGTCTTTAACACGACCACCACGGATCAGGATCACGGAGTGCTCCTGCAGGTTGTGACCTTCACCACCGATGTAGGAGGTAACTTCGAAACCGTTGGTCAGACGCACACGGCAAACTTTACGCAGTGCGGAGTTCGGTTTTTTAGGAGTGGTAGTATATACACGAGTACATACGCCACGTTTCTGCGGGCATGCTTCCAGCGCAGGCACGTTGCTCTTTGCAACTTTGCGTGCGCGTGGTTTGCGTACCAGCTGGTTAACTGTTGCCATTAAATAGCTCCTAGTTTTAGCTTTTGCTTCGTAAACACGTAATAAATCGCCTCATATAATATGAGGACGCGAAATTTTAGGGCTATGCCGAAAGGGTGTCAAGAAATATACAACAGTCTTACATTACCAGGCCATTTGAGCTGGGTGTTTTACCGTTAACCTGACGAAGTCAGTATAGCTGACCACGATGACATCGCTCGAAATTTGAGCACAAAGACCGCGCGCCTGCACATCTTCATTCAACACGTGGATGGATATGGGGGCAGCACGGAGTAATTCAAGGAAGCGGCTATTCTCTAGCGCAGCCAGCACGCCATCGGCGAGCAGCAATAAATCATCACCGTCATCCATCAGGCGCAGCATGGCCGAGATATCGACATGCCAGGGTGAGGTACTGAGCGTATGCAGCATAAGAGCCTCAGAAACGTAAAATCACATCGTAATCATTAAGCCGTTGGCGCAGCGCATCAGGTTCCAGCGGTTCAACATCCATCACCATTGCGGTATCCGTAGTAAGCCCACGTTCACGCAATGACGCCGCACAAATCCAACAGTTCTCAATATCGTAGAGCGCCAGCAGTTTGAAGGTCGCGATGTAATCGCGCGCCAGGATAGCGCCCGGTTGCTGTTGGCTGAGCGGCTGAAACACCCCATCGCCAATGAAAAAGACGCCGAGGTCTTCACTTAATGCCGAGGTGGCGAGCAGCGCATCCAACCCTTCACGCCCGGAGCTACTGCCGTGCGGCGCACTCGCAAAAACAAATGCAACTCGTTTCATCAAAACTGTACCACGCGATCGCAGGTTAACGCCGCTTCCGCCAGTGCGCCTAGCCCACTAAGGGAAAAGCCCGATTGTAGATTGCTCGCCGCTAGCCCCAAACGGTTAGCTTCCGTCTCATCAGCCACCCCGCGACGCAGAGCCGCCGCCACACAGATATGCAGCGCAATGCCATGCGCATCATGCAGCGACTGCCACGCACGCACTAAATCAAACTCATCGCTCGCCGGAGAGGTCAACTGATTGGCGTTATAGACCCCTTCGCGATAGAAAAACACACAGGCTATCTCGTGCCCTTCCGCCAACACCGCTTGCGCAAACTGCAACGCGCTGCTGGCCTGTTGTGTACCGTACGCGGGGCCTGTCACCATCAAGGCAAAACGCATTACTTATCTTGCCCCAGGAAATCGCCGCTCTTGAACTGGCGAATGTAGAGATAAACGGTGTGCTTGGAGATATTCAGACGGTCAGCCACTTGGTTAATGGCATCTTTAATATCGAAGATTCCCTTCTCGTAAAGGTTAAGCACGATCTGGCGATTTTTAGCGTTATTAGAAACGTTACGATCGGCATTCACCTCTTCG
The DNA here is from genome assembly GCA_051656825.1 of Kluyvera sp. Classification (GTDB taxonomy): domain Bacteria; phylum Pseudomonadota; class Gammaproteobacteria; order Enterobacterales; family Enterobacteriaceae; genus Kluyvera. The sequence goes on along the minus strand of JBOFJM010000460.1, from coordinate 2,604 downwards.
ATAGTGAACTCTAGCGTCTGGGTAACCAGATCCTCAACCGAGGAGGCAAAGTTCACCGCAGATCCCACCTCTGGGGTTTCTGGCGGGATAAAGGTGTTCATAATTTGTGAGAACGGCACATCAAGATTCATGTTGATGCACAGCAAGCCGATGACGCGGTGCTCACGGTTGCGAATAGCAATGGTGACGGACTTCATCAGTACGCCGCTTTTGGCGCGAGTAAAATAGCATTTGGAAACACTGCTATCTGCCCCGGTCATATCATGCAGCATACGTAGCGCAAGATCGGTAATAGGAGAACCGATTTTTCGCCCGGTATGTTCGCCGTTCGCGATACGTATTGCCGAGCATTTCAAATCCTGTAATGAATGCAACACGATTTCGCAGTGGGAACCAATGAGCATCGCCAACCCGTCCACCACCGCTTCGTAGGATTTAAGGATATCGAAGTCAGTTTGATCAAAAGGACGTTGATCCAGTAAATCGAGTTCACTGGTTTCGTTGGTTAAAAGCGACCTGGACATGAAAAAAAGCACTCCTTTTCAGGAGCCTGTCGTTATGTTGTCAGGGCAGGCTCATCACTATTAGGGGCATCTAAAGTAATACAGCGCATAAGGCGCTTTCCAGCATTAATTATACCCTGCGGATAATAAAAAGCCGCCGCCCAGTGGGCGGCGGCTATGATTATCTTATTTTTTGCTGGCGTCTGCCGCTTTCGCAGCCGGTGCAGCTTCAGGCTGCGCTTCCGCTTTCGGAGCCGGTTTGATGTCTAACAGTTCAACATCAAATACCAGCGTAGAGTTAGCTGAGATACCCGGAACGCCGGTTTTGCCATAAGCCAAGTCAGGTGGGATGACCAGCTGAATTTTGCCGCCTTTCTTCACGTTTTTCAGGCCTTCAGTCCAGCCTGGGATAACGCCGTCCAGACGGAAGGACAGAGGCTCGCCACGGGTGTAAGAGTTATCGAACTCTTTACCGTCGATCAGCGTACCTTTGTAGTTAACCACCACGGTGTCGCTATCTTTCGGCGCTTCACCCGTACCGGCTTTCTCTACTTTGTACAGCAGGCCAGTTTTAGAGGTTTTCACATCTTTCTCTTTGGCGAACTTGTCACGGAAAGCTTTGCCTTTCGCTTCGTTATCCGCAGCGTCTTTTTCCATCTTCGCCTGAGCAGAAGTCTTCACGCGAGTTTCAAACGCTTGCAGAGTTTGTTCGATTTCCTGATCAGAGAGTTTGCTCTTGTCTGCAAATGCATCCTGAACACCGGCGATCAGCTGGTTTTTGTCCAGTTTGATGCCCAGTTTCTCTTGCTCTTTCAGAGAATTTTCCATGTAACGACCCAGCGATGCGCCCAGCGCATAGGCAGATTTCTGGTCGTCATTTTTGAATGCAGATTTGCTGTCAGCAGCCGGAGCAGCTTTCGCGGCGGTGTCAGCAGCAAAGGTCAGCGGCGCATTCAGCGCGACGGCCATCGTAGTTGCCAGAAGCGTTACTTTAAACAGTGATTTCATCCATCTCTCCAGGGCCGGGGCCTCTCGCCCCAATGTTAACTTAATGAGAAGCGTACTATAGAACGTTGTAGAGGAAATCTACATACGCACGCTTCCTATATCGACTCTTTTCAGACTCTTTTTGTTTAAATTAGTTTCCGCTCACGTACAGCAGTGCTGCATAGCGGAAAAAAGTTGCGTAGAATCCGCCGCGTCGGAACGCTTTTGGCGATAACAGTGGAGAGAGACATCATGCAGGAAACGACAATCGAAGCGCGTCTGGCTGAACTTGAAAGCCGACTGGCCTTCCAGGAAATCACCATTGATGACCTCAACCAAACGGTCACCGCCCATGAAATGGAAATGGCAAAACTGCGCGAACATCTGCGCCTGCTGACAGAAAAGCTAAAAGCCAGCCAACCATCCAACATTGCGTCCCAGTCTGAAGAGACGCCACCGCCTCATTATTGAGACGTAAAAAAAGCGGGTTTCCCCGCTTTTTTGTGCCAATGACGACGTAAACGTCTTATCCGGTCTGCGTCAGGCCGGATAAGCGTAGCGCCATCAGGCAATCACAGCGATTAGTGGCAACCGCAACCGCCGTTGCCTTTACCGCCGCCACCGCAGCAGCCTTCGCCGCCGTGCTCGTGACCGTGGTCATGACCGTGACCGCCACAGCAGCCTTCATGGTCGTGATCGTGATCGTGGTCGTGACCGTGCGCACCGTGAACGTGGCCGTGAGCCAGTTCTTCTTCGGTCGCTTCGCGGATAGCAACAACTTCTACGTTGAATTTCAGGTTCTGGCCAGCCAGCATGTGGTTGCCATCAACAACGACGTGGTCGTCTTCAACTGCGGTAATTTCTACTGGTACTGGGCCCTGGTCGGTTTCCGCCAGGAAGCGCATACCTACCTGCAATTCGTCAACGCCCATGAACACGTCTTTAGGAACGCGTTGCACCAGGTTTTCGTCATACTGGCCGTAAGCATCGTTCGCGCCTACAGCAACATCGAATTTATCGCCAACTTCATGACCATCCAGCGCCGTTTCCAGGCCAGAGATCAGGGAACCGTGACCATGCAGGTAGTCCAGCGGAGCACTTACCGGAGACTCAT
>JBOFJM010000459.1:0-1552 GCA_051656825.1 Kluyvera sp. | reverse complement strand
CGTGCGGAAGCGGTATGCAGCCAGGATGCGATGGACGATATTATCCTCGCCTCTGACGTGGTGATGGTTGCCCGTGGCGACCTGGGCGTAGAAATTGGCGACCCTGAGCTGGTCGGTATCCAAAAAGCGCTGATCCGTCGCGCGCGTCAGTTGAACCGTTCGGTTATCACCGCGACTCAGATGATGGAGTCAATGATAACCAACCCAATGCCAACCCGTGCAGAAGTCATGGACGTGGCGAACGCCGTGCTGGATGGGACTGACGCGGTGATGTTGTCTGCGGAAACTGCGGCCGGTCAATATCCGTCTGAAACCGTCGCGGCGATGGCGCGCGTTTGTCTGGGTGCGGAAAAAATCCCTAGCATCAACGTCTCTAAGCACCGTTTAGACGTGCAGTTCGACAACGTAGAAGAAGCGATCGCGATGTCGGCCATGTATGCCGCAAACCACCTGAAAGGTGTGACCGCGATTATTACCATGACTGAATCTGGCCGTACCGCGCTGATGACTTCACGTATCACCTCTGGTCTGCCGATTTTCGCCATGTCGCGTCACGAGCGTACGCTGAACCTGACGGCGCTGTACCGTGGCGTTACGCCGGTATTCTTCGACAGCGCTTGCGATGGCGTTGCTGCGGCTCACGATGCGGTAAACCTGCTGCGTGATAAAGGCTACCTGATGTCTGGTGACCTGGTCATCGTGACTCAGGGCGATGTCATGAGCACCGTGGGTTCAACCAATACCACCCGTATTCTGACCGTTGAGTAATTATCGGCGCAGACAAAAAAGGCCAGGCATTCAATGCCTGGCCTTTTTTTTACCGCTCCCCTACTTTTTCTTTCGTGGGAACAGCTCATCGCGTTTGTAAGGCTCCGTTTCGCCCGGTTTACGCGTTTTTAGCAGCTTGAGTATCCACGTGTACTGCTCGGTATGCGGGCCAACAAAAATCTCAACCTCTTCGTTCATCCGGCGCGCAATGGTGTTGTCATCGGCTTCCAGCAGGTCGTCCATCGGTGGACGCACCAGAATGGTCAGGCGGTGGGTTTCACCGTTATATACCGGGAACAGCGGCACGACGCGCGCACGGCACACTTTCATCAGGCGACCAATCGCAGGTAGCGTGGCTTTGTACGTCGCGAAGAAATCAACAAACTCGCTATGTTCCGGTCCGTGGTCTTGATCCGGCAGGTAATAACCCCAGTACCCCTGACGCACAGATTGAATAAACGGTTTAATGCCGTCGTTACGCGCGTGCAGGCGGCCGCCAAAGCGGCGACGAACGGTGTTCCACACATAGTCGAACACTTTATTGCCCTGATTGTGGAACATGGCCGCCATTTTCTGCCCCTGCGAGGCCATCACCATCGCAGGAATATCTACGCCCCAGCCGTGCGGCACTAAGAAAATAACGTTTTCACCATTGCGGCGCATTTCATCAATGATCTCTTGCCCTTGCCAGTCGAGGCGCGGCAGGATTTTCTCTGGCCCTTTCAGCGCCAGTTCCGCCATCATCACCATCGCCTGTGGCGCGGTGGCAAACATCTCATCAATA
>JBOFJM010000458.1:0-4148 GCA_051656825.1 Kluyvera sp. | reverse complement strand
CAAAGTTGCCATGGTGAATCAGTATGCGAGGGAGAACGAGCATCCATTGTTGTGTACGCTGGAACAAGCCTGATACAGGCATGAAAATTGGGGGAGGTGCCTATGCTCAATCAAGAACTGGAACTCAGTTTAAACATGGCTTTCGCCAGAGCGCGCGAGCACCGTCATGAGTTTATGACCGTGGAGCATCTGTTGCTGGCGCTGCTCAGCAACCCATCAGCCCGTGAAGCGCTGGAAGCGTGTTCGGTCGATCTGGTGGCGCTGCGTCAGGAACTCGAAGCCTTCATCGAACAAACCACGCCGGTGCTGCCGGTCAGTGAAGAAGAGCGTGAAACTCAGCCGACGCTCAGTTTCCAGCGTGTTCTGCAACGCGCGGTCTTCCACGTTCAATCGTCCGGGCGTAGCGAAGTGACCGGCGCGAATGTCCTTGTGGCCATTTTTAGCGAACAAGAATCGCAGGCCGCCTATCTTCTGCGTAAGCATGAGGTTAGCCGCCTTGATGTGGTGAACTTCATCTCTCACGGTACGCGTAAAGACGAGCCAAGCCAGTCTTCTGATGCCGGAAGCCAGCAGACTAACGAAGAGCAAGCAGGCGGGGAGGATCGTATGGAAAACTTCACCACCAATCTTAACCAGCTTGCTCGTGTCGGCGGTATTGACCCGCTGATTGGCCGTGATAAAGAGCTGGAGCGCACTATTCAGGTGCTGTGCCGTCGCCGTAAAAATAACCCGCTGTTGGTGGGGGAATCCGGTGTCGGTAAAACAGCAATTGCCGAAGGGCTGGCATGGCGCATCGTGCGCGGCGACGTGCCGGAAATCATGGCTGATTGCACTATCTACTCGCTGGATATCGGCTCGCTGTTGGCGGGGACTAAATATCGCGGCGATTTCGAGAAACGCTTTAAAGCACTGCTCAAACAGTTAGAGCAGGACAGCAACAGCATTCTGTTTATCGACGAAATCCACACCATTATTGGTGCGGGAGCGGCGTCAGGCGGCCAGGTGGATGCCGCGAACCTGATTAAACCGCTGCTTTCCAGCGGTAAAATTCGGGTGATGGGTTCCACTACCTATCAGGAGTTCAGCAATATCTTTGAGAAGGACAGGGCGCTGGCGCGTCGTTTCCAGAAAATCGATATTACCGAACCATCGGTTGAAGAAACCGTGCAGATTCTTAACGGCCTGAAACCGAAGTACGAAGCGCACCACGACGTTCGCTATACCGCAAAAGCGGTACGTGCGGCGGTGGAGCTGGCGGTGAAATACATTAACGATCGCCATCTGCCGGATAAAGCGATTGACGTTATCGACGAAGCAGGCGCGCGGGCGCGTTTGATGCCGGTGAGCAAGCGTAAAAAAACGATCAACGTGGCGGATATTGAATCTGTGGTGGCGCGTATTGCGCGTATCCCAGAGAAAAGTGTCTCTCAAAGCGATCGCGATACGCTGAAAACGCTGGGCAACCGCCTCAAAATGCTGGTGTTCGGACAGGATAACGCCATTGATGCGCTGACCGAAGCTATCAAGATGAGCCGCGCGGGCCTCGGCCACGAGCATCGTCCGGTGGGGTCATTCCTGTTTGCTGGCCCGACGGGTGTCGGTAAAACGGAAGTGACCGTTCAGTTGGCGAAGGCGATGGGCATTGAGCTGCTGCGTTTCGATATGTCTGAGTATATGGAACGCCACACGGTGAGCCGCCTGATTGGTGCGCCTCCGGGATACGTTGGTTTCGATCAGGGCGGTCTGCTGACCGATGCGGTGATTAAGCATCCGCACGCTGTGCTGCTGCTGGACGAAATCGAAAAAGCGCACCCGGATGTCTTTAACCTGCTGTTGCAGGTGATGGACAACGGCACGCTGACGGATAACAACGGTCGTAAAGCTGACTTCCGCAACGTGGTGCTGGTGATGACCACCAACGCCGGTGTGCGTGAAACCGAGCGTAAATCGATTGGGCTTATCCAGCAGGACAACAGCACTGACGCGATGGAGGAGATCAAAAAGATCTTTACGCCAGAGTTCCGTAACCGTCTGGACAACATTATCTGGTTCGATCACCTGTCAACGGAGGTGATCCATCAGGTGGTGGATAAGTTCATCGTCGAGTTGCAGGTACAGTTGGATCAAAAAGGCGTGTCGCTGGAAGTGAGCCAGGAAGCCCGAGACTGGCTGGCCGATAAAGGCTATGACCGGGCGATGGGCGCGCGTCCGATGGCGCGTGTGATTCAGGATAACCTGAAAAAACCGCTGGCTAACGAACTGCTGTTCGGCTCGCTGGTGGACGGCGGCCAGGTCACCGTGGCGCTCGATAAAGAGAAGAACGAGCTGACCTACGACTTCCAGAGTGCGCAAAAGCACAAGCCGGAAGCGGCGCATTAACGGCAAATGCCGCGATGTAGAATACAAACCGAGCTGGAAACAGCTCGGTTTTTTTATATCACTCACCTGCGCTAACGCAGCCTAACCCGCACTGACAAATTGTTTGCGTTACTTTGAACTGTCAATAACAACCAGACGAAGCCGTTGGCATCATAATCGCAAAAGGTAATAAGACGGTGGCAGGATAGGATGTTGACGAAAGCGTTGTCAGTTATTTTACTGACCTGTGCATTATTTTCCGGTCAGTTGATGGCTGGGCATAAAGGTCATGAGTTTTTGATGGTTAAAAATGTCGATCACCAGTTGCGCCATGAAGCCGATAGCGACGAGCTGCGAATTGTGGCGGAGGAGTCAGCGGAAGGTTTGCGTGAGCATCATCACTGGCAGAAATCACGAAAACCTAATACTCATTTTCACTAAGTTTTTTAACCCAACATTATCTCCATCTATAGAATGGCGGTGGTAGCAACCGCCAAGGGCTTCTTTTACGCATTTTTAATACACACCAGTGATGTGCCAGTTTCTACGCAGGTGGTTTTTACTCCGCCTGTGATCAACCCTTTTTCTTCGATGTTTTATAACTTATTGATTTTTATAGGCTGGATAAGTGAAGTAAAAATTAGGGTAAATGCTGGATTTGTTGATAAAGTGCAATGATTCCAATACGCTGGATTGTTTATTGTCTAGTTCACTGCCGTACAGGCAGCTTAGAAATAATTTGTGCGATGCATCAACTGCCGCGCGTTGTTCACTGCTGTACAGGCAGCTTAGAAAGTATTGTAAATAAGGTGTCAGATAAGAATAAAGTTCACTGCCGTACAGGCAGCTTAGAAAACATCATCACATGTTCATTATGTTTAGTCATTGTTCACTGCCGTACAGGCAGCTTAGAAAGCTCCAGCAAGATTTTAGAGTTGCAGTCTCATGTTCACTGCCGTACAGGCAGCTTAGAAACGAGACGCAAGCGGCTGCTTTAACTGCCAGCATGTTCACTGCCGTATAGGCAGCTTAGAAAGTTTGCTGATGAACAAATCACATGCGCACCGTGTTCACTGCCGTATAGGCAGCTTAGAAAGTAAGTAGCATCAGATTTAACAGCTACGTCAGGTTCACTGCCGTATAGGCAGCTTAGAAAATCAGGAATGGCCTGCGAAGCGTAGACGCCAGGTTCACTGCCGTACAGGCTGCTTAGAAAATCAGAGATGATGGCGCAGTAGTGCCAACCGAGTTCACTGCCGTACTGGCAGCTTTCATCCCATCCCTCTTAATCCTCTCTCTACGCATTGTTAGATAGTTGCAAAGTTAATAATTGCGATGGAAATCAACGAAACTGCTGTGGAACAATGTTTTATTGTCTCGAATAAACAACGAGACGTAATAATCACAGGACGTGCTTATGACTGCGAACCATTTCACCCCATCCGATCTTAAAACCATCCTTCATTCTAAGCGCGCCAATATTTACTACCTCGAAAAGTGCCGTGTGCAGGTTAATGGTGGTCGAGTCGAGTATGTCACCAGCGAGGGGAAAGAGTCGTTTTACTGGAATATCCCGATCGCGAATACCACCGCGCTGATGCTAGGAATGGGGACTTCGGTTACTCAGGCTGCGATGCGTGAATTTGCTCATGCAGGGGTGATGGTGGGTTTTTGTGGCACTGACGGCACGCCATTATATTCAGCCAATGAAGTCGATGTTGATGTTTCATGGTTGAGTCCACAAAGCGAATATCGCCCGACGGAATATCTCCAGCACTGGGTTTCGTTTT
>JBOFJM010000457.1:0-2905 GCA_051656825.1 Kluyvera sp. | reverse complement strand
GTATCCTAAATGTGAACATACTGAGGTTATTGATAAACCAGACGAAACGGCAATCTGCTGTCCTGCATGTCAGCAGGGGCATTTAGTGCAACGTCGCTCTCGTTTTGGCAAAACCTTTCATTCCTGCGATCGCTACCCGGAATGTCAGTTTGTCATTAACTTCACACCGGTAGCGGGGGAATGCCCCGAATGCCATTACCCGCTGCTTATCGAAAAGAAAACGGCGCAGGGCGTGAAATGTTTTTGTGCCAGTAAACAATGTGGAAAGCCGGTACCGGCGAAACAAATCAGTGAATAAAAACCTGCCATCAGAGGCCGTACAACGTGCGGTAATTGCTCTGAATAATAAAGAAGTCATCGCGTATCCCACCGAAGCTGTGTTTGGCGTAGGCTGCGATCCCGACAGTGAAGAAGCGGTTATGAGCCTGCTGGCGTTAAAACAGCGCCCGGTAGACAAAGGCTTGATCCTGATAGCCGCCAACTTTGATCAACTGAAACCCTATATTGACGACAGTATGCTCAGCGAAGAGCAGCGCGCTACGGTATTTAGTCGCTGGCCAGGGCCGGTGACGTTTGTCTTCCCGGCAAAGAACACCACTCCGGGCTGGCTGACTGGGCGTTTTCACTCGCTGGCGGTGCGCGTTACAGATCATCCAGTGGTCATTGAACTGTGTCAGGCATACGGCAAACCACTGGTTTCAACCAGTGCGAACCTCAGCGGTCAGCCCCCTTGCCGTACGACGGCTGAAGTTCTTGCCCAGTTTGGTGATGATTTCCCTGTTGTCGATGCGCAAACCGGTGGGCGGCTGAATCCGTCAGAAATTCTTGATGCCCTGACGGGCGAACGTTTTCGCCAGGGGTAGTCGATGGAAAGTTACGCCGTTTTTGGCAACCCAATAGCACACAGCAAGTCACCTTTTATTCATCAACAGTTTGCTACGCAGTTGCAAATTGCTCATCCTTATGGACGAGTGTTAGCGCCGCTTGATAGCTTTGTTGATACGCTCAATACCTTCTTCAAGCAGGGGGGAAAGGGAGCTAACGTAACCGTCCCCTTTAAAGAAGATGCGTTTGCCCGCGCAGATGAACTGACCGAACGTGCGGCACTAGCGGGAGCGGTTAATACGCTGAAGCTGCTTGATGATGGACGAATCCTGGGTGATAACACTGACGGTATTGGTTTGTTGAGTGACCTGGAACGGCTAGCGTTAATTAAACCTGGATTCCGTGTGCTGCTGATTGGCGCAGGTGGTGCGGCTCGTGGCGTATTGCTGCCACTGCTTTCCCTGGATTGCCATGTCACCATTACTAACCGCACTCACGTGCGAGCGCAGACACTGGCTGAACTGTTTCGCCACACGGGCAGTGTGGATGCAGTACCTATGTCTGCACTAGAGGGGCATGAGTTCGACCTCATTATTAATGCCACGTCTAGTGGGATAGCCGGTGAAATCCTGCCTATTCCGGCCTCGTTAATTAATGCACGAGTTTGCTGTTACGACATGTTTTACCAGAAAGGCAATACCCCATTTCTTACGTGGTGTATTCAACATGGCGCGAAACGCTATGCGGATGGGCTAGGAATGCTGGTGGGGCAAGCCGCACATGCTGTTCTTCTATGGCACGGTATTTTGCCAGAGGTTGAACCGGTGATTAGTGCACTGAAATGTGAGTTAGGTGCATGAACCAGGCTATTCAATTTCCCGATCGCGAAGAGTGGCGTACAGATATGCAGGCGGTTTGTTTCCCGGCGTTGGTTAATGGGATGCAACTGATGTGTGCTATCAACGCTGAAGTAATGAAACGTCGCTTTGGTGGTGAGCAACCACAGCAATGGTTGGCACTGTTTCAAGATAATCGCTGGGATCTCGAAGAAGAGGCCAGCGATCTGATTCGTGATCAGCAGGAAGATGCTCAAGGTTGGGTTTGGTTATCCTGATTCAGGTAATCATCTTTCCATTTCACGTAGTTGTTAGCTGAATACTTCAGCCCTTCAAGTTCGGACTCTTTCAGTGGGCGGATCTGTTTTACTGGGCTGCCCAAATAGAGATAACCACTTTCCAGCCGCTTGTTCTGCGGCACCAGGCTACCGGCTCCAATCATCACATCATCTTCGACGACGACACCATCTAATAGAATAGAACCCATACCCACAAGAACTCGATTACCCACGGTGCAGCCGTGCAACATCACTTTATGGCCGACGGTAACATCGTCACCAATAACCAGTGGGTTGCCTTCTGGGTTATGTGCCGATTTATGTGTGACGTGAAGGACGCTGCCATCCTGAATATTGCTGCGCTTGCCTATCTGCACATAGTTCACATCGCCACGGATAGCGACTAACGGCCAGATGCTGACATCATCGGCTATACGAACGTCGCCGATCACCACACTGGTGGGGTCAATCAGCACGCGAATGCCAATATTGGGGTAAAGATCTTTATAGCGGCGTAAATCTGCGGCCATGGTTACCTCTTTAAAAGGATCTTTGGGAATGTAGGCCGTCATTATTGCCCTGATTTGGCGGTTTCTCACCTCAAAATTTAAGCAAATTGCGCAGTTAGAACACAAAAAGTTTGAAAAAACAGCAGTCAGGAAAAAAGATCTAAAAAGGGCTTGTGCTAAGAAGATAACTCCCTATAATGCGCCTCCATCGACACGGCGGATGTGAATCACTTCACACTAAATAGCCGGTTCGGTTGAAGAGAAAAAATCCTGAAATTCGGGGTTGACTCTGAAAGAGGAAAGCGTAATATACGCCAACTCGCAACGGTGAGCTTAACGCCGCGTTGCACTGCTCTTTAACAATTTATCAGACAATCTGTGTGGGCACTCAATGATACGGATTCTTAACGTCGCAAGACGAAAAATGAATACCAAGTCTCTGAGTGAACACGTAATT
>JBOFJM010000456.1:0-7370 GCA_051656825.1 Kluyvera sp. | reverse complement strand
TGGCGGCTGCGCCTTATCCGGCCTACGGGATCAGTAATCCGTATCACAACCCTACGACTTTGCGCAGGATTTCAATATATACCGGCATCAGCGGATGGCGGATAACCGTCACCAGCGCCATCACTCCGACGCCAAGCATCAGCGGAGCCAGCAACAGCAAACGCTGGCGCGGTAGCAGCGTTGACAGGCGGTCTTGCGCCGCCTTACCGCTACGCCACAGCCGCCAGCACAGCCAACCGCCCAGCCACAGCAGCAACGCCGCCGCCAGCAGCAGCCATTTGAAGCTCGCGCTGTGCTCGTCGGCAGGAATATCGATAGCCGCACCGGCAAGGATCCCGGGCAGGAAATAGAGCGGTGGCCACAGCAGGCAGCCAATGATATTCGGGGTAATAAACTTGCGAATCGGCAGGTCAAGCATCCCGGCCACCATCGGCACTAGCGGGCGCGTCGGGCCAACAAAACGACCAACCAAAATCGTAAACATGCTGTGCTGATGCAGCGCATGCTCGGTTTTATCCAGCAGCGCTTTGTTTTTCTTCATAAACGACCAGCGGTGCAACGGCTTTTTAAAACGCCAACCCAACCAGAAGGAGATCCAGTCACCCAGCAGGCAACCCATAATCCCTGCCAGCCACGCCTGCCAGAAATTCACTTCGCCACTGCCAATCAGCGCGCCAAGCCCCGCCATCATCACCGTGCCAGGCAGGATCAGCCCCACCAGCGCCAGCGATTCCAGAAACGCCACCAGCGCCACCGCAATCAGTGAATAGGCCGTGGACTGAGTAATAAAATGTTCCAGCAGTGCTTGCATAATGTGTCCGGTTTGAAAACGAATCGGCGATTCTCCAGAGCGTCACCAATCACGTCAAGCCTTGAATTGTCTATAGAGTTTACTGGCAAAGACAAAAGCCGACACAATGCATTTCCTTTTCTTTACTTTTTATTCACACCCAGCACGAAATTCGCTGGGGCTAGCGCCGGTGCATTTTTTAAATACTCGTGAGAAATAGAGCTGATCTTCAAAGCCGACGTTTCGTCCGACGGTGGCAATCGGCATCCGCGTGGTGCTCAACAACAGTTTTGCCTAGCTGATGCGTTGGTCTTCACGCCAGCTCAACACGCTCACGCCAAGCTGCTGGCGGAACAGGTGCGACAAGCGCGACGGCGACAGGCATACGTGCTGCGCCACGCTGGCAATATCAAAATGGCTATCCGCCAGATGATCGCTAATGTATTGGCAGGCGTCGCGTACCCGATTGTCCATTGGCGGATGCAGCGAGGCGTTAATCGCCTCTATCCGGCGCAGCAGCAGTTGCTCCAGCAGATTAATCGCCAGCAGTTCAGAGTAACGCCCCACGCCCTGTCCGGCCTCAATAATTTGGCCGAACAGTTCGGCAATCGCGTTCTGATGCGCCTCATCCGGGCGATAAAACCCCGTTTGCGCGAAGATTGTCGGCCAGTTTAGCCACTCCAGCCAGTAAGCGCGTGGGCGAAAATAGACCCATTGGTGATACCACTCGCTGGCGTCTGGATGACGCCCATAGTGGTGAATTTCCCCCGGTGGAAACAGCAGCACATCGCCCTGACGGCAAACAAATTGCCGCCCCTGATTTTCAATCACCCCTTCACCGCGCACCGTCAGATTCAAAATGAACCCTTTCATGCCAAGCGGCCGGTCGATGAAAAAATCCAGATACCCTCCAGCTTCAATCGGCGTCAGCCCTGCCACCAAATGGGCGTTAAACGAATAACCAGGCAGCAAGGGATCATTTTGCATTTCAGCCATTTCTGCTCGCTCTTATTGATATCTGAAGAAACCAATTATCCATATTCGGCTTTTTATCCCAGCCCTGAGCTTCCTCACAGAGCAACAGAAGCAAAGCTGCCGACAACCCTGTTATATCAAGGAATTTTGAGAATAAATGTCGGCGATATCCCTGCGTGGAGTCACAACCAAAGTGTCTATAAAGACGGCAGAAAAGTCCACATTGATTATTTGCACAGCGTCATACTTTGCAATGTAACAGCAAGATTATCCATAAGATTAGCGGTTCCAGCCTGACGGTTTTTAGCGGGGATATTTACTGTTTCACTATCACGTTTTCTTTGAGATGGAGTAACACGATGGCAATCGCAATTGGCCTTGATTTTGGCAGTGATTCGGTACGCGCACTGGCGGTGGATTGCGCCACGGGCGCAGAAATAACTACCCACGTCGAGTGGTATCCACGCTGGCAGGAAGGCCGCTTCTGCGATGCGCCCCATAACCGCTTCCGCCACCATCCGCGCGACTATATCGAGTCGATGGAAGCCGCGCTGAAAGGCGCGCTCGCGGCGCTTTCCGGCGAGCAACGCACGCAAGTCGTCGGGATTGGCGTCGATAGCACCGGCTCTACGCCCGCCCCTATTGATGCCGATGGCAACGTGCTGGCGCTGAAAGAGGAGTTCGCCGATAACCCCAACGCGATGTTTATCCTGTGGAAAGACCACACCGCGGTTGAAGAAGCAGAAGCGATCACCCACCTGTGCCATCAGCCAGGCAAAGAGGACTACTCGCGCTATATTGGCGGCATTTACTCCAGCGAATGGTTTTGGGCCAAAATCCTCCATATCACCCGCGAAGATAGCGCCGTCGCTCACGCCGCCGCATCGTGGATTGAGTTGTGCGACTGGGTTCCCGCGCTACTTTCCGGCACTACACGCCCGCAGGATATCCGTCGGGGCCGCTGTAGCGCAGGGCATAAATCACTGTGGCATGAAAGCTGGGGCGGCCTGCCGCCTGCCGCGTTTTTCGACGAACTCGACCCGATACTTAACCAGCACTTGCCCTGCCCGTTGTTTAACGAAACCTGGACTGCGGATGTGCCCGTCGGCACGTTAACCGCCGAATGGGCGCAGCGCCTCGGCCTTTCCACGCAGGTGGTGATTTCCGGCGGTGCGTTTGACTGCCACATGGGGGCGGTTGGCGCAGGCGCACAGCCGAATGCATTGGTCAAAGTGATTGGTACTTCAACTTGCGACATTCTGATTGCCGATAAAGACAGCGTTGGTAGCCGCACGGTAAAAGGCATTTGCGGCCAGGTGAATGGCAGCGTAGTGCCGGGCTTTATCGGTATGGAGGCGGGTCAGTCGGCGTTTGGCGATATCTACGCCTGGTTTGGTCGCGTGCTCGGCTGGCCGCTGGAGCAGTTGGCGGCCCAGCATCCTGAGCTGAAAACGCAAATCGAAGAGAGCCAAAAGCGGCTGTTGCCCGCCCTGACCGAAGCCTGGGCGGCGAACCCCTCGCTGGAGCATCTGCCGGTGGTGCTCGACTGGTTTAATGGCCGCCGCACTCCGAACGCCAACCAGCGCCTGAAAGGCGTTATCAGCGATATAAACCTCGCTACCGACGCCCCAGCGCTGTTCGGTGGGCTGATTGCCGCCACCGCATTTGGCGCGCGCGCCATTATGGAATGCTTCACGAACCAGGGAATTCCGGTCAACAACGTGATGGCGCTGGGCGGGATCGCGCGTAAAAACCACGTCATTATGCAGGCCTGCTGTGACGTGCTAAATCGTCCGCTGCAAATTGTCGCCTCTGACCAATGCTGCGCGCTGGGCGCGGCAATTTTTGCCGCCGTCGCCGCCCGCGTTTACCCCGACATTCCCGACGCCCAAAAGCAGATGGCCAGCCGCGTCGAACACACCTTACAGCCGCGTCCTCCGCAAGCTCAGCGCTTTGAAGAACTATATCAGCGCTACCAGCAGTGGGCCGTCAGCGCCGAACAACACTATCTCCCAGCTGCGTCCCAGGCAGCCCAGACTTATTAAAGGATATGACTATGACCGTTTTTGATAACTATGAAGTATGGTTTGTAATTGGTAGCCAGCATCTGTATGGGCCGGAAACGCTGCGTCAGGTCACGCAAAACGCGGAGCATGTGGTCAACGCTTTAAATGCAGAGGCTAAACTGCCGTGCAAGCTGGTGCTGAAACCGCTGGGCACGCGCCCGGATGAAATCACCGCCCTGTGTCGCGACGCCAGCTACGAGCAAAAATGTGCCGGTATGATCGTTTGGCTGCACACCTTCTCACCGGCCAAAATGTGGATTAACGGCCTGACTCTCCTCAATAAACCACTGCTGCAATTCCATACGCAGTTCAATGCGGCGCTGCCGTGGGACAGCATTGATATGGACTTTATGAACCTGAACCAGACTGCGCACGGCGGCCGCGAGTTTGGCTTTATCGGCGCGCGAATGCGCCAACAGCACAGCGTGGTGACGGGTCACTGGCAGGATAAACGCGCCCAGCAGCGTATCGGCTCCTGGATGCGCCAGGCGGTAGCAAAACTGGACACTCGCCAGCTAAAAGTGTGCCGCTTTGGCGACAACATGCGTGAAGTCGCCGTCACCGATGGCGATAAAGTCGCCGCGCAAATGAAGTTTGGTTTCTCCGTCAACACCTGGGCGGTGGGCGACCTGGTGCAGGTGGTCAACGCAGTCAGCGACGGCGATATGAATGCGCTGGTCGATGAATACGAAAGTTGCTACCGCCTGACGCCCGCCGCGCAAATTCACGGCGACAAGCGCCAGAATGTGCGCGACGCCGCACGCATTGAGCTGGGGATGAAACGCTTTCTCGAAGAAGGCGGCTTCCACGCGTTCACCACCACCTTTGAAGATTTGCACGGCCTGAAGCAGCTTCCGGGCCTCGCCGTGCAGCGCCTGATGCAGCAGGGCTACGGCTTTGCGGGCGAAGGCGACTGGAAAACAGCCGCCCTGCTGCGCATGATGAAAGTGATGTCCACCGGTCTTGCGGGCGGCACTTCATTTATGGAGGACTACACCTATCACTTCGATGGCGGCAATGACCTGGTGCTCGGCTCGCACATGCTTGAAGTCTGCCCGTCTATCGCGGTAGAAGAAAAACCATTGCTTGATGTTCAGCCTCTGGGCATTGGCGGCAAAGCTGACCCCGCGCGTTTAATCTTCAATACCCAAACCGGCCCTGCGATTGTCGCCAGCATGATTGATCTTGGCGACCGCTACCGCCTGCTGGTCAATACCATCGAAACGGTCAAAACCCCGCACAACCTGCCGAAACTGCCGGTGGCGAATGCCCTGTGGCAGGCGCATCCGAACCTCGAAACAGCGTCTGAAGCGTGGATTCTTGCCGGTGGCGCGCACCATACGGTGTTCAGCCATGAGCTGACGCTCGATGACATGCGCCAGTTTGCCGAGCTGCACGATATCGAAATTACCGTTATCGACAACGAGACTCGCCTGCCAGCGTTTAAAGATGTGCTGCGCTGGAACGAAATGTATTACGCCTTCAAGCGTTAATCGTCGAAACGGATTGCCCGGTGGCACGTCGTTTACCTGGCCTACAAATCATCGTAGGCCGGATAAGCAAAGCGCCATCCGGCCTTCAGGAGCCAACATGTTAGAAGATCTCAAACGCCAGGTGCTCACCGCTAATCTGGCGCTACCGCAACACAACCTGGTGACGCTCACCTGGGGCAACGTCAGCGCCGTCGATCGCGAACGCGGGGCGCTGGTGATTAAACCCTCTGGCGTGGATTATCAGGTGATGACCGCCGACGATATGGTAGTAGTCAGCCTGGAAACCGGCGAAGTTATCGAAGGGACGAAAAAGCCCTCTTCCGATACCCCCACTCACCGTCTGCTGTACCAGGCATTTCCGGCGCTCGGCGGCATCGTCCATACGCACTCGCGCCATGCCACCATTTGGGCACAGGCCGGTCAGCCGATTCCAGCGACCGGTACGACTCACGCCGACTATTTTTATGGCTCCGTCCCCTGTACGCGGCTGATGACCGATGACGAAATTAACGGGGATTATGAGTGGCAAACTGGTGCGGTGATCGTCGAAACGTTCCGCCAGAACGGTATCGATCCTCGCCAGATGCCCGGCGTGTTAGTGCATTCCCACGGCCCGTTCGCATGGGGGGAAAACGCCGAAGATGCCGTGCATAACGCGATTGTGCTGGAGGAAATCGCCTATATGGGGATTTTCTGCCGCCAGCTAGCACCGCAGTTGCCGGATATGCAGCAAACGTTGCTGGATAAACACTATCTGCGCAAACACGGGGCGAAGGCGTATTACGGGCAGTAACGTCATTGAGCGCCTCCAGTACAGGAGGCACTCTGCTATCACCGGTTATATCAAGAGATCAGCAAACGATCCCAGGCGGTAGTTCCTTGCGGCAATTTCCTGGCGTAAAACCGCTGACGTCAGCACGTCCCCTTCCGCAAGGCGCTGGAAGCAGTAAGCACTCTGCTGTATGGTTTGATCGACAAACCCCGGATGGCACATCATCTCTACCGACATTTCCCCACGACGGTTAGACGCATCCAGCGCGCGGAGGAAAAAATCCAGCGAAACATTTTCCGCATAAAAATCACTGATAAAACCATCACTGGTTTGTATATTCACAGGTGCAATACCATTTTGGTTGGCAACCTGGCGATCGAACCGTATCGGTAGCCCTTTATCCTGCGCAAAGCGTGAGACGACCGACCAAACCTGTGGAATAAAGTGAATATGATGGTGGCTGTCAATGTGCGTCGGTTTACGCCCAAAGAGTGAGACAAAACGCTGAAATTGCTGCTCAAGTTCATTCTCAACCTCGGTTAGAGAAAGTGTCCCTGCTTTCGCAACCTCCCACACCCATTTTCCCAGCACTCCGTTTCGTTGTAGCGATGGCATTGCCGTTAGAGGCTCGCCATAGGTCAGGACAAAGTGTAATCCAACCGCCAGCGACGGTGTTTCGGCACTCAACTGCGCCGCCAGTTCGATAGCTTCTGCCGTCATCATCGCCGTTGTGGAAGTCACAATACCGCGCCGATGCGCATCAATGATGCCGTAATTAATTCCGGGGCTTAGCCCAAAATCATCCGCATTAACAATGAGTAAACGCTCCATCTGTTTCTCCGTGTCGCTATTTATTGCTCAATGCGGCAAGCGCATCGGC
The DNA here is from genome assembly GCA_051656825.1 of Kluyvera sp. Taxonomy (GTDB): domain Bacteria; phylum Pseudomonadota; class Gammaproteobacteria; order Enterobacterales; family Enterobacteriaceae; genus Kluyvera. The sequence continues at coordinate 394 of JBOFJM010000456.1, read as the reverse complement.
AAACCGTGGTAGGTGACGCTGATGCGCCAGCAACAACTCTGTTGCCAGAATTTCCACATCATCATCAGAATCGACTAATGGGTTTAAATTTAAGGCCAGCAAGACGTCGTCTAATTTCCCACTCAACGCAGCATGAGCCGCAGCAATCTCAAACCCTTTAATGGTATGAATCAGGCCGAGCACGCTTTCATCAAACGTCGTGATCCGAGGATGCGGCGTCGCACCATTGCGGCCTAGCAGGCATGTCATTTCAACCGTCCAGTCGGCAGGTATATTTTCAATCGCCCCTCGGTGTGGAATATTAATATAGTGTTCGCTTTGCTGGTCATTATAGATTGCGCTAATAACTCCACAGGCCGCGTCTGAGTAATAAGCACCGCCACGCTCATTAAGC
>JBOFJM010000455.1:0-2339 GCA_051656825.1 Kluyvera sp. | reverse complement strand
TCAGTATGCCGCCAGCCCTGCGCTGGTGGCCGAATATTTCGCGGCGCTGAGCGAAGAGCTAAAACGCAAAGCGGCGATGCCGTGGACACAAGCCGCACCGTTTTCCGCCGTATACATTGGTGGCGGTACGCCGACGGATCTGACTGCCGAGCAAATCTTTGCTCTCGGTCAGCTGATTAAAGCGCATTTCCCGCTGACTGACGATTGTGAAATTACGCTGGAAGGCCGTCTCAATCGCTTTAGCGATGAGAAATATCACGCCGCAGTTGATGGTGGCGTGAATCGTTTTTCGTTCGGGGTGCAGAGTTTCGATACCGATGTTCGGCGTAAAGCCAAGCGGCTCGATCCGCGCGAAAAATTGCTGGAGACCGTGAGTCATCTGGTGGCGCTGGATCGCGCGCCGATTATCGTCGATCTGATGTTTGGTTTACCGCATCAATCGGCCACGGCGTGGCAGCAAGACCTGCAGGACTTCCTACACAGCGGCGCACACGGGGTGGATCTGTATCAGCTGATTGAGATGCAAGGCACTCCGATGGCGCGTTTGGTGGAAGAAAACCGTCTGCCGGCACCGGCCGCGACACCTGAAAAATCGCGTATGTACGCCCAAGGCGTCGCGTTTATGCAGCAGCACGGCATTCAGCAAATCAGTGTCAATCACTGGACGCGCGATGCACGCGAACGCAGCCGCTACAACCATCTGGCGAAAACGACCGCCGATGTGTTGCCGGCGGGGGCTGGCGCGGGTGGCTTTATTGACGGCTTTGCCCTGATGCAAACCCGCGATCTTGAGAGCTATCACCAAGCCATCCGCGAAGAGCGTTATCCGGTGGCGATGATGATGAGCCCTAATCCGCAGCATGCGTTGCACTGTGCTATTAAGGCCGGTTTCGATCGTGGCCGACTGCAACGCAGCGAGTTAGATAGCCTAAGTGGTATGGCGCTGTATGACTACGTCAGCCCCCTTTTAACACAGTGGCAAGAGCGTGGGCTGTTGGCGTTAGAGGCAGACCACGCGCGTCTGACCACGGCCGGAAGTTTCTGGAATATCAACATGGCACAAGGGCTGATTAACGCATTGCGTTTATCGCCGCCCTTAGCCGCCTGAGTTGCCAGTTACGGCTATTTTGTCCCCATTTTTTGACCTGATGTGGTGCGCCCAAATTGCGCTCACATCGGGTCGCAATGAAACCTGAATGAATACGGAGAGAAAACATGTCTCATACGGATGTACTGGCTGACACCGCGCCTAAAGCTGATGCAGTCACGAAAAATGATGCCGTTCATAGTGAGCTGTGCCGCCAATTGGCGGAGCTGTCAGAAAAAGAGATGAGTGCCAGCACACAAGAGTTAGCTGCGCGCTTTGGCGTCAGTGAATATCAGCTGGTTGCTGCACTGCCCGAAGAGATGGCGGTGATGGCGCATGGTAGCTGGGCGCAATCGCTGCTGGAAGAGCTGACCGGTTGGGGCCCACTGACCACCATCGTGGAGTCCGAAGGTAGCATTTTTGAATTCAAAGGGGCATTCCCTGCCGGTAAACCGGGGCACGGCTATTTCAACCTGTACTCCAAAGAGGGAACCGGTTTGCATGGACACCTGCTGTTATCGCAAGTATCGCACATCGCGCTGTTGGCTAAACCGTTTATGGGCAAGGCCAGTTATAGCCTGCAATTCTTTGCCGCTAACGGCCGCACTATGTTCAAAGTCTACTTAGGTCGAGATAAACAGCGTCAGCTGTTGCCGGAACAAGTTGCGCTGTTTGAGCAGCTGCGTGTGCGCTTGATTGCCCAGCCGCAGCCGGCAGCAGAGTAATCGCGCTCGCTTAAGTGACATCGCTCTTAAGTGGCATCTATCGGGTTGGATACCTCGCGTTTAGCTGGCTCGGCGTTGCGCCGGGCCAAACAACGCGAATGATAATAAAAATCGACAACGTGAATAGCCTTATCAGGGCAGTAAATTAGACTAATAAGTATTGAATGAAGGAAGACATTGTCATGACCAACGAACGTCAAGAGCGTCTGCAAAATCGCCTGCAACCAGAAATCGCTGAGTTTCGTAACGAATGCCGCACCCTGGTGCTGGCGACCGTGGATGCCGATGGCATGCCGAATGTCAGCTACGCGCCCTTTGTGCAACTGGCGGATGGCTATTACGTGCTGATTTCAGAAATTGCACGGCATGCGCGCAATTTAAAGCAGGTGCCGCGTACGTCGTTGATGATGATTGAGGATGAAAGTCAGTCGCGCCAGCTGTTTGCCCGTAAGCGTCTGACGTTCGATGCGCGTGTTGAGAAAGTGGCGCGTGATACAGCAAGCTGGCAAGAGGCCGTTGCTGCGCTG
>JBOFJM010000454.1:0-4743 GCA_051656825.1 Kluyvera sp. | reverse complement strand
CAATGCGCCGAGTATGATGGCAGCAGAGAAAATTGCGGCGGAAATGACGCGCTAACCACCGCCTGCCCCACTGACGGGCGTATGGTTTATGCTATGTAAACCATACGCCGCCGGGCGGCGCTTACACCGGCAACACGATGTTGCTGTCTGCCAGCGTGCCCATCTGGTTATACATGGTGCAAGCGGATTCAACGATATGCATCGCCATTGCCGCCCCGCTGCCTTCACCTAAACGCATCGACATGTTCAGATACGGCTCCAGTTGCAGATGTTCCAGCGCAATACGCGCGCCCTTCTCTGCCGAGAAATGGGATGGGATCAGATACGGTTTCACGCCCGGTGCGATGCGGCAAGCCGCCAGCGCCGAAGCATAAGACAGGAAACCGTCAAGCACCACCGGCAGGCCGCAAGAGGCCGCCCCCAGCATAACGCCGGTCATCCCCAGCAGGTCAAAACCGCCAACTTTCGCCAACACATCCAGACCATTACTGGCGTCCGGTTTGTTCAGTTCAATAGCCCTGCGTACTACCGCAACTTTATGGGCAAGCTGCGCCTGCGGCAGATTTGCACCTACGCCGACAACCTCTTCGGCTGCGCTGCCGGTCAACACGCTCACTACCGCAGCGGCTGGCGTGGTGTTCGCCATACCCAATTCGCCGACGCCAAATAGCGTCACGCCCTGCTCTGCCAGGCTGCGGGTATAGTTGATCGCCGCTAACAGCACCGTTTGCGCTTGTTCTGCCGTCATTGCTGCCGTCTGCGCGATATTACCGCTGCTGCGTGCGACTTTCATATCGATAAGGCCGGGAATGGGGTCAGCATCGATGCCAACGTCGATAACGTGTACCTCTGCGCCCGCCTGAGCGGCCAGCACACAGACGCCGGTATTATGACGAGTCATATTGGCGGCCTGAATAGCCGTCACCACCTGTGGCGATACCGCCACCCCTTCGTGCCATACGCCGTGGTCAGCACACATCACCAGAATGGCTTTTTTAGCCACCTGTGGCGCACCGTGTAACCCCGGCATCCCCGCTAACTGTACAGCCAACTCTTCCAGCCGCCCCAGGCTGCCGGTCGGTTTAAGAAGCCCATCAATATGTTGCTGCGCGTGTGCCATCGCGGTGCTATCCACATCAGGAATAGTCGCCAGCAGTGAAGCCAGTGTTTGCATTGTTTTATCCATTACGTCATACGCTGGCTTACAGGAGTGCCAGCAAGAAGATCACTTCGCCCAGTTCGATACCTGCGCCAAGCGTGTCGCCGGTTTGTCCACCCAGCGTTCGTTTTAACAGTTGGCCGAGAATAAAGACGCCGATAAACGCCACCATCACTGCGCGCAGGCCGTGCATTCCCAGCATGGCGGTCACTAGCCCGCCGCCAATCAGTAACGTCAGCCAGGTCTGGCGGAAGCTGACTTTGCCGATAAACAGATTTCCCAGCCCTTCTTCACGAGCGTAGCGGTGGCGATACATCATCAACACCGAGGCGGCGCGTCCGGCAATACAAGTACTGGCGATAGCTGCCAGCATCGGCGTGTCGCGCAGCGCCAGTTCGCTGAGGGTCAGCACTTTTGCCACCAGCACGAAAATCAGCGCCAGCCCGCCGTGAGTCCCCAGGCGGCTATCGCGCATGATTTCCAGCATCCGCTCACGGCGACGCGCCGAGAAAACACCGTCACAGGTGTCGGCCAGGCCATCAAGATGGAAACCGCCGGTCAGCAGCGCCAGCGCCAGCACGGTAAAGAATGCCGCCAGCGGAATGCCGCACCACGGCTGCACGAGCATAAACAACAGGCCACTTATCGCGCCTAATAACAGCCCAACAAAAGGAAACGTAATAACACCGTTCACGTAACGGTCAAGCTCCAACCCTTGCGACCAGCGCTGTGGAACCGGCAAGCGGCTCATGAAAGAGAGAGTGGCAAAAAACAGTCGGCTCATTTTATTTTGACTCCAATCCCGGATACCACCAGCCAGACGTCATCTGCCGCCTGCGCCAGTTTTTGGTTCACACGCCCGGCGATATCGCGGAAATGCCGGGCCAGTCGATTTTCGGGCACAATGCCCATTCCCACTTCATTCGTCACCAGCACAATCGGCGAGGGGCAGCGCTGGCAGGCGGCAATCAATGCGTCAATCTCCTCGTTCACCTGCGCTTCCAGCGCGCTAAAATCCCAGCGTTCAATCTGCTGCAGATCACCGGCAGCAAACAGAATATTGGTGACAAGCGTGGTGATGCACTCGAGTAAAATCGCCTCGTTAGGGTCGTTTTGCGGGGTGATGATGTCGGCAAGATGTTGCCAGCGTTCTTCGGTGCGCCAGTGTGCAGGACGGCTGTCCCGATGGTGCTGAATTCGCTCGGCCATCTCAGCGTCAAATATCTGCGAGGTGGCGATATAACAAACCTGGGGATACTGACTGAGTAACGATTCAGCGTGTCGGCTCTTGCCGCTGCGCGCGCCGCCGGTCACCAGTATCATAATGGTTGTACCTGATGTTGCTGCATGGTTCGCGAGATCCTTTGATATCAATACGTTCCCACATCACTGTGGTTAATATATCAAACAGATGAGCTTTATACTCTGCATTGCCCGCGATGTCACTCGGTTGTGGAAGCTGAAAACAGGAAGGAAAGGCTTAAAAGAACGGGTGGCAGCGAAGCCACCACCCGTTAATGACGGTTACTCGCTTTTCTGCTCGCCCATCACTTTCAGTTTTTTGGAGATGTCGCGACGTTCTTTCGACAGCTCGGCATTTTTGATGATGTAGTCATCGACACGATCTTCGTAGTCGCCTTTCATGCTAGCGATGATGCCCTGGATGGCTTCAACGCTCATGCCCGGCTTGATGTAATCGCTGAGGTTGTCCAGCAGCAGAACACGCTTCTGGTTGTCACGGATCTTTTTCTCAACGTCCTGAATTTCACGTTGCAGCTTGTTCTTACGACGGAACAAACGCACAAACTCCAGTACGTCCTGAAACGAAGGTTTCGTGGTTTCCATTTTTATACCCCTGATAGTTGAGATTCGGATTCGTTAAACAACGACGATAAGATAAGGTACACATTACTTTTATACACAACATCCTTCAACCTGAATGATTTTGCGTCTCGCCATTGCCGCTAACAATCATTTTTGCTTTGGACTAATCATAACCCTAAACCCTGCTGAATCGAAACAACCTCGCGCAAAAGCGGGCGCATCTGGCTTTTATTTACGCAATGCCCGGCACATCAGGCTCGACAACAATTCTAACTGACGCGCCAACTCCATGCTTAGCCAGACATAGCCATGAATCGGCGTTTCCGACAGATTTTCGCCTTTGTGCTCATTGACCAGTTGCCGTAACTCCGCCGCAATGTCGTTGAGTTTTTCGCTGTTGGCCTTGATGGGCTGCGGGTTTCCCTCATACAACGCGTGGGCAATAGCCAGCAGCGTTTGCTGAGTCATCATCTGCGTTTCGCGTAGCGTATGGGCGTTGAGCATCAGCAAATGGCTTGGACGAGTGGCCCAATGCGCATTGATTTGCAGCTCCAGCATACATACCAGATTACGGCTAACGGTTTGAATTGCTTCAAAAATTCCTTTGTGGATATGCGTTTCGTTACTCGCGGGGGTAATCAGCCCGCGCATTTTCACCACATCATTTAGCACCTTTTGCAGATGCTTATCCAGCCGAGGGCGATCGATCAGGTTCGGTGAAAGCCCGGCCTGATAAATACGGTTAAACTGGGTGACAAAGCTGGCCATCTGAATACGCCAGTGGATGAACGCGCGCTGCGGCCAAATACCGGTAAACAGCATCGCCAGCAGGCAGCCGAAAATCACGTCACCGCTTCGCCACAGCGCCGTGTGCATATCACCAGGCGGCGCGCCCACCACCACGCCCAGCGTAATACCAATCAGCAGCGCCTGATACGGTTTTTTCCCCAGTGCCAGCCAACCGCACAGGAACATCGCCCCCGCGCACCAGATCAACATCAGCGGCAGAGAGATAAGCTCCAGTTTCAGGGCTATCAGCCCCAGCGCAGAACCCAGTACCGTTCCGCCAATACGCTGAAAGGCGCGTGGGACGACATTTCCCCAAAAGGAGATTGGCCCCATCACCACCACCAGGGTAATCAGCGGCCATGAACCTTCCGGTATACTGAGTAAGCGGACAATCAGGAATGTCAGGACAAACGCCAGCGCAATGCGCACGCCATGCACTGTACGATAGTTACGATATAAACGAATTTCAAAAGGGCTGAGTGACTTATCCGGACGCACACCGACTCTCCGACAAGACTAAAGGCCGAATTGTACCCGCTCCGTCGAGCGACGACCACAGAGATAAAACAACGCCCCGCTAACGGGGCGCAAATCCTTACGCTTTATGGTGTAAATAATCGCTCAGGCGCGAAAACAGGCCGCCCTTCTCGACGCTTTCTAAGGTGACTAACGGCCACTGAGCCACCACTTTATCGCCGTCGAGCAACTGAATTTCACCAACTCGCTGGTGCGCAGCAATAGGCGCTTCCAGCTCTTTTTTATCCAGCACATATTTGGCTTTGATATTTGGCACTTCAGCTTTTGGCAGCGCCAGCCAGAAATCCTGGTCAGTGCCCAGGGTTATGGTCTCTTTGTCGCCGTACCAAATCCGCTCAGTCCCCACTTTCTTGCCCGTTTTCAGAATCTGTACGGTGTCGAAATTTTGCTGGCCCCAGCGCAGCAACGTGCGCGCCTGTTCTTCACGCCCTTTG
>JBOFJM010000453.1:0-2308 GCA_051656825.1 Kluyvera sp. | reverse complement strand
TATGCTGGAGCACATCCAGGCTGATGTCTGGGTCCGTTACCAGCGAATGCGCGGCCACCAGGTCAACTTCATCTGCGCGGACGACGCCCACGGCACGCCTATCATGCTGAAAGCTCAGCAGTCAGGCATTACGCCGGAGCAGATGATTACCGAGATGAGTCAGGAGCACCAGACTGATTTTGCCGGTTTCAACATCAGCTACGACAACTACCACTCGACGCACAGCGACGAGAACCGCGAGCTGTCCGAGCTGATTTACGGCCGCCTGAAAGAGAACGGTTTTATTAAAAACCGCACCATTTCTCAGCTCTACGATCCAGAAAAAGGCATGTTCCTGCCAGACCGTTTCGTAAAAGGTACGTGCCCGAAATGTAAAGCCGCAGATCAGTACGGCGATAACTGCGAAGTATGTGGCGCAACGTATAGCCCAACCGAGCTTATCGAGCCGAAATCTGTGGTGTCTGGCGCGACGCCGGTGATGCGTGAGTCTGAACACTTCTTCTTCGACCTGCCATCGTTTAGCGAAATGCTGCAAGCGTGGACGCGCAGCGGCGCGCTGCAAGAGCAGGTTGCCAACAAAATGCAGGAATGGTTTGAGTCCGGCTTGCAGCAGTGGGATATCTCCCGCGATGCGCCGTATTTCGGCTTCGAAATTCCAAACGCGCCGGGCAAATACTTCTACGTATGGCTGGATGCGCCAATCGGCTACATGGGTTCGTTCAAGAATCTGTGCGACAAGCGCGGCGACACCACCAGCTTCGATGAATACTGGAAGAAAGACTCCGACGCCGAGCTGTATCACTTTATCGGTAAAGATATCGTCTATTTCCACAGCCTGTTCTGGCCAGCCATGCTGGAAGGCAGCGGTTTCCGCAAGCCAACCAACCTGTTTGTTCACGGCTATGTCACGGTGAACGGCGCGAAGATGTCGAAATCTCGCGGTACGTTCATCAAAGCAAGCACCTGGCTGAAGCACTTCGATGCCGACAGCCTGCGCTACTACTACACCGCCAAGCTATCCTCCCGCATTGATGATATCGACCTGAACCTGGAAGATTTCATCCAGCGCGTGAATGCTGACATCGTGAACAAAGTGGTGAACCTCGCTTCCCGTAACGCCGGCTTTATCGCTAAGCGTTTCGATGGCGTGCTGTCTGCTGAACTGGCTGATCCGGCGCTGTACAAAACCTTCACCGACGCGGCAGCCGCGATTGGCGAAGCGTGGGACAGCCGTGAATTCGGTAAAGCGATTCGTGAAATCATAGCGCTGGCAGATGTTGCCAACCGTTATGTTGACGAACAGGCTCCGTGGGTTGTGGCAAAACAGGAAGGCCGCGACGCTGACCTACAGGCTATCTGCACTATGGGTCTGAACATGTTCCGCGTGCTGATGACCTGGCTTAAGCCGGTGCTGCCACAGTTGACCGAGCGTGTTGAAGCGTTCCTCAATACTGAACTGAGCTGGGATGCTATCAATGAGCCACTGCTCAGCCACAAAATCAACACCTTCAAAGCGCTGTACAACCGCATTGAGATGAAACAAGTCGAAGCGCTGGTTGAAGCCTCTAAAGAAGAAGTGAAAGCCACGGCTGCGCCGATTACCGGCCCGCTGGCGGATGACCCGATTCAGGAGACCATCACCTTTGATGATTTCGCTAAAATCGACCTGCGCGTAGCGCTGATTGAAAACGCGGAATTTGTTGAAGGTTCAGACAAGCTGCTGCGCCTCACGCTGGATATCGGCGGCGAGAAACGTAACGTGTTCTCTGGCATTCGCTCCGCGTACCCAGACCCGCAGCCGCTGATTGGCCGCCTGACGGTGATGGTTGCTAACCTGGCGCCGCGTAAAATGCGCTTTGGCATCTCTGAAGGGATGGTCATGGCTGCTGGCCCTGGCGGAAAAGACATCTTCCTGTTAAGCCCGGACGACGGTGCTAAACCTGGCCAACAGGTGAAATAACGTTCTGCCTCCCCTCTCGCGCATCGGTTGGCGAGAGGGGAATTATTGCGACCCGCCCGCTTTCATCACTTTTTTTCTGCGCAATACGCCTATCCCGACAATTTACAACTCCATTTTCGGATTATTCACGCTATATGAAACTCCCTATGATCCCCTCCGTTCTGGGACATATTGCGTTCTTTTTTGAGGACGCCGGATATTCATAAAATGGGGTTTACATGAAAGTCTTAAATAAATTGTGGTCGGTCGCCATCGCGTCAATCCTGGTTCTCTCTCTGTCCGGGTGTGAAGACAAGATAGAAACCAAAGTCTTTACCACCAGTGAGGGCGGCGTTGATGTCACCTCTA